>CALMCS010000150.1 GCA_937862875.1 uncultured Comamonadaceae bacterium | reverse complement strand
GCATGCAGCTTGGTGGACAGCTGGTGGACCAGATAGGTGACGATGAAGTAGCCGATCGCCGTCAGCGCGGTCTGCATGTAGCGCTGCGCGGTGTCGCCCGAGGTCTTCTGGCCAATCCACCACGAACCGATCAACAGCATGATGGTGATGATCGAGGTGGTGCCGAGCGCCATCATCAAGGTGCCGAGCATGCCGGCCATCAGCACCGGCAGGCCGTAGAGCGGGGTGTAGGTCAGGCTGTCGCTGACGAACCATTGCAGATAGCCGAACATGACAATGTCCACACCGATCGTGGACAGCCACTGCGGGCCGGGTTGGGGCGATGGCACCGTGCGCGAGACGATGCGCACGAGAAGCGTGAGTCCGAGGTAGCCCAGGGTCACGGCCAGCGTGTCGGGATTGACCGGTATCTGCCACACCAGTCCGGCGGCTTGTTGCAGCGCCAGCAGGGTGGCCACCATGACCCGGCCATTCAGAAAGGCCAGCCAGATGCGCAAGAAGGTGTTGTTGCCGATACGTTGTCGATTGAGCACTGCGTAGCTGTCCTGAACGCCGCGCCGTTTCAGGCCGGACCTTGTCGTTGATGGTCGGCGCTGCAGTAGTTCTTGTCGCCTTGCTGCAGGGCTTCACTCTTGGGCAGGATCAGACCACAGCGCGCGCAGGGCACCATTTCCTGGGGGATGAGCGGCGTTCGCGGGTTCGCACGGTTCTGTTGTCGTTGTTTTTGCTGTTCTTGCGCCGCGCCATCCAGCCGCTGCTGCTTGCGCCAGATGTTGTAGGCGACGACCAGAACGATGAGAACGAGTAGATATTTCATGGTCTATATTCAGGCTCCTCCCTTCATCAGGAGGACCTCCATCACAAAGCGCGAGCCCGCATAGGCCAGCAACAGCAGCACGGCACCGGCATACAGCACGCGCACGGCATTGCGGCCGCGCCAGCCAAAGCGGGAGCGGCCAATCAGCAGCACCGCAAAGGTGATCCACGAGAGCACGGAGAACACCGACTTGTGGTCCCAGATCCAGGCGCGTCCATAGAGCACTTCACCAAACAACCAGCCCGCGACGAGGGTGGCGGTCAGCACCACGAAGCCGGCGGTCACAAAACGGAAGGTCAGCCGCTCGAGTGTCAGAAGCGGCATGCCGCTGGTCGAGTCTGCGGCGAGGCGAATCTGTTTTTCCGCCCGCGTCATCAACCAGGCGTGCACCACGGCGGCGGCAAACAAGCCGTACGACGCAATGCCGAGCGTGAGGTGCAGCGGCAACCAGGGTGACGACAGCGCGTGCAGCGGTTTGCCCGGAAAGACGATCGCCAGCATGACGACGGCGGCACCGAGCACCGAGAGCACCCACAGCGCGCGCATCTGCGGAAAGAATTGGCGTTCGACGACGTAGGCGATCAAAACCAACCATGCCGTCATGGACAATGCGGGTGCAAAACCGAAGTGCGGAGCCTGTCCGAGCAGGCCGTAAGCCACCGATGCGCCATGCAGCACCCAGGCCAGAAGGAGCGCAAAACGTGCCTGAGAGGCGGAAAAACGCGACCCCGCAATGGCCGAAACTATGTAGGTCACAGCGGCAGCCAGGGCCAATAGCCATCCGAGTGGAGAAGCACTGGGTAAAATCATAGACTTACAGTTTAGCCTTTCGCCCGCATGAAGCGGGCCAATCATTGCAGCCTGCGTCGACTTTACGGCAAAGGACTTGCCCTTGGAGCATCCCCCGCATGGCTTCCGCGCTCACCGATAAACTCTCACGACTCGTCAAGGAGATGCGTGGCCAGGCCCGCATCACCGAATCCAACGTTCAGGACATGCTGCGCGAAGTGCGCATGGCCTTGCTGGAGGCCGACGTCGCCCTTCCCGTAGTGCGCGACTTCATTGCCCGCGTCAAGGAAAAGGCGCTCGGCCAGGAAGTGCTGGGCAGCTTGAAGCCCGGCCAGGCCCTGGTGGGCATTGTCAACAGCGAACTCGCCGCCACGATGGGCGAGGGTGTTGCCGACATCAATCTGAACGCCCAGCCACCGGCTGTGATCCTGATGGCAGGTCTGCAGGGTGCCGGTAAAACGACCACCACCGCCAAGCTGGCCAAGCATCTGATCGAAAAGCGCAAGAAAAAAGTGCTGACGGTGTCGGGTGACGTGTACCGTCCTGCCGCTATCGAGCAGTTGAAGACGGTGACGGCGCAGGCGGGGGCTGAATGGTTCCCTTCCACGCCGGATCAGAAGCCGCGCGACATCGCCTTGGCTGCGCTGGATTACGCCAAGCGCCATTACTTTGACGTTCTGCTGGTGGATACGGCCGGTCGTCTGGCGATCGATGAGCTGCTGATGCAGGAAATCAAGGACCTGCACAAGGTGTTGAATCCTGTCGAGACGCTGTTCGTGGTCGACGCGATGCAGGGTCAAGATGCCATCAATACCGCCAAGGCTTTCAAAGAGGCGCTGCCTCTGACCGGTATTGTGCTGACCAAGCTGGACGGTGATTCGCGTGGTGGTGCTGCGCTTTCCGTTCGCCAGATCACTGGGGCGCCTATCAAGTTCGCCGGTGTGTCGGAGAAGATCGACGGGCTTGAGGTGTTCGATGCTTCTCGTCATGCTCAGCGGGTGCTGGGCATGGGTGACATCTTGGCTCTGGTCGAGCAGGTCACCAAGGGCGTTGACATGGAGGCCGCTCAGAAGTTGGCCGAGAAGGTCAAGAGTGGTGACGGCTTTGATTTGAACGATTTTCTTTCCCAGCTGCAGCAGATGAAGCAGATGGGGGGGCTTTCTACTTTGATGGACAAGCTGCCCAGTGAGCTGACTGCCAAGGCCGGTCAGGTGGACATGGACAAGGCCGAGCGTGAAGTGCGTCGCAAGGAGGGCATCATTTGCTCCATGACTGCCAAGGAGCGCAAGCATCCTGCTCTTATTAAGGCTACTCGCAAGAAGCGGATTGCTGATGGGGCTGGGGTGCAGGTTCAGGAGGTGAATCGTTTGCTGAAGGAGTTTGAGCAGATGCAGACGATGATGAAGAAGATGAAGGGTGGCGGGTTGATGAAGATGATGAAGCGCATGGGGGGGATGAAGGCCATGATGGGTGGTGGGGGTGGGATGCCTAAGTTGCCTTTCTGATTTTTTGGCTTTTGTTCTTTGGTTTTTTCCCGGTGCCGGGATTGCGCCCGGCAGCGCAGTAACCTTTTGCTTGCGCGCAAAAGGTCACCCAAAACGCGCTTTTAATACCCACGGCGGAACTCTCTCCGCGCTGCGCGCTCCGTTCAGACAGCCGCCGTGAGTCAGTGTGAAGAGGGGTGTTCGGCACGTCGCTTCGCTTGTGCCTTTGCATCTCGCGACTTCGCGAGATGCGCTTGTGCCTTTTTAGGGTTGGGTGCTTTGGCGCACCTTTACCTGGTCTTTTTTTGGTAGCGGGTTGACTGCTCCGAAGCCTTCTACTGCGATCGAGGCTGCTGCGTTGGCGTAGCTTGTGGCGGTTGCCACGTCATCTCCTGCGGCTAGTCTTGCCAGCAGGTTGCCGCAGAAGCAGTCGCCTGCGCCTGTGGCGTCTATTGCCTTGGCCTGGAAGGCTGGCGCATGGGATTTTTGGCCGCTTTGCCCACTTTGGCTGATTAGCGCGCCTTTTTCTCCGAGTTTGAGCACCACGGTTTTTGCACCTTGTTGGTGGCTCCACTCGATGATTTCTTCTGGTGTTTTCAGTCCGGTCAGTGCCGTCATGTCTTCAAGGCTGGGCAGGAAGAGGTCGCACATCGAGACTGCGTGGGTGATGCAGGCTCTGGCCCGTTCAAGTGGCCAGAGTTTGAGGCGCAGGTTGGAGTCGAGTGCTACTTGTGCGCCCGCAGCCTGGGCCTGTCGCATGGCGGCGAATACGGTGTCGCAGGCGTTGGCCGAGATGGCCATGGAGATGCCTGAGACCAGCAGCCATTTTGTCGATTGCAGCAGGGCTTGTGGGGCGGGTTGCTCCAGCCAGTCCGGGGTCATGTGGCTGGCTGCGGAGTCTTTTCTCAGGTAGCTGAATTGGTGGCCGGTCTTGCCGTGGGTGACGAAGTAGACCGCCGTGGGGTGCTTGGTGTCGCGCACTACCGCCTGGGTGTCCACGCCTTCTGCCTGCCATAGCGCCATCAACTCGTCGCCGAAGGTGTCTGCGCCCAGTCTGGTGAGGTAGGCGCTTTTCGCACCGGCGCGCGCTGCGGCGATTGCGGCGTTACTGGTGTCACCGCCGAAGCCTTGCAGAAACTGGCGTTCGCCGGAGGTGGTCTGGTTGAACTCGATCATCGCCTCGCCCAGCGTGACTAGATCGAATGCTTTGGTGCTGTTCATGCGGTGGTCTCCGGCGTTCGTTGTGTTGTTTGATTTTTGATCGGTCAGTTGCGTGGCTTGTAGGCGGTGACGTCCATTTCTACCTTGGCGTCGATCGTGAGTTGCGAAACCACGGTCGAGCGGGCAGGGGCGTGGCCCTTGAAGCATTCCATGTAGACGCGGTTGAAGGCGGCGAAGTCGCGGGCGTCGTCCAGCCAGACGCTGACCTTGGCTACGTCCTGCAGCGTGCAGTCGGCCAAGGCCAGTGCGGCTTCCAGGCGTTGGAAGACCTGGCGGGTCTGGGCCTCGATGCCGCCGATCACTACTTCGCCTGCGTCGTTGAACGGGACCTGGCCCGAGACGAAGACGAAATCACCGCAGCGGGTGGCGGGGGAGAGGGGGCGGGGTTGGCCGTCCGAGGTCTGTGGAGATTGGCCTAGCAGTTCAACTTTTGTCATGGGTCAACTATATGTAATGTTATTACTCTAAATCTAGAGGAAAACCCCGTATCGGCCGACGCGTGTCGTGAAATACAGTGCGTATCTGTAATTTTATTACTCATCGGAGCCAACATGCAATCACGTTCTGCAATCGACACACCGACTTTCGCGCAAGCGCTTTCCATGGGACGCCGAGGCGCTATGAGCCTTGCCGCGGCGGCTGTGGTGGCGATCGGCACTTCGGGAATCGCATCTGCTGCGCCCGCCGGTGGCGCGCTCAATCTGGCGATGATCGGGGAGCCGCAGGGTCTCGATCCGGTGCTGTCCACCGCGGATCTGGTCGGCACGATCATGCAGCACGTGTTCGAGCCGCTGTACACCTTCGATGGCAAATGGGCGATTGCGCCGATGTTGGCCGAGAGTCTGCCCGTGGTGTCGAAGGACGGTTTGATCTATTCGATCCCGCTGCGCAAGGGCGTGAAGTTCCACAACGGCAAGGACATGGATTCGTCCGATGTCGTGGCTTCGCTGCAGCGCTGGATGGAAGTGTCGGCGCGCGGCAAGTCGGTGGCCAAGGAGGTGGAATCGCTCACCGCCAAGGGGCCGAACGCCATCGAGATCAAACTCAAGACCCCTTACGCACCGCTGCTGGCCTTGCTCGCCGCGCCTACCGGAATGGCCGCGATCATGCCCAAGGAGGTGTTGGCGCCGCAACTCAAGCAGTTCATCGGCACGGGCCCTTACCAATTCAAGGAACGCCGTCCCGATCAGTTCACGGTGCTCACGAAGTACGCGGGCTACAGCGCACGTTCCGAGCAGGCTAGCGGCTATGCCGGCAAGCGCGAGGCGCTGGTCGATGAGCTGCGCTTTGTGCCTGTGCCCAACGCCAACACCCGCGTCGAAGGTTCGATGTCGGGCCAGTTCCATTACGCCGATCTGTTGCCCGTCGAGTCGCTGGGTCGTCTCGAGAAGGCCGGCAATTCGGTGGTGCCGATCGTGACGAAGAATTTCGGTTTTCCGTACATCGTCTTCAACACCAAGGAGGGCGTGTTTGCCAATCAGGCGCTGCGCCTGGCCGCACACACCGCGATGGGCGAGGGCGAGTTGATGGCTGCGGGTTTTGGCGACAGCCGGTTGTACACGCCGGAGCCGAATTTCTTCCCCAAGGGCACGCCGTTCTTCTCGGAAGCCGGCGCCAAGCTGTACAACCAGCGCAATCCGCAGCTGGCCAAGGACCAGGCCGCCAAGGCCGGGTACAAGAGCGAGCCGATTCGCATCATGGCCAGCCGCCAGTACGAGTTTCACTACAACATGGCGCTGGTCTATGCCGAGCAATTGAAGAAGGCCGGCTTCAAGACCGAGCTGCAGGTGGTGGACTGGGCGACGCTGGTGCAGCGCCGCAACGATCCGAAATTGTGGGATGTGTTCTTCACCCACTCGGGCTTCTTCCCCGAGCCGATGCTGACGCCGCCGCAGATGAGCGATGGCGCGCCGGGTGGTTGGGAAACCGACACCAAGAAGAAGGCGCTGAATGTCTTCAACGCCGAGGTGAATCCGCAAAAGCGTGCCGCCATGTGGGGCAGCGTGCAGCAACTCATCTATGACGAGGTGCCGTTTGTGGAAGTGGGCAAGTTCAACAGCGTGTCCGCGCGTTCGCCCAAGTTGCAGGGTTACCAGCCGGCGTTCTGGCCGTACTTCTGGAACACCAGCCTCACCAAGTGACGCGAAAGCGCGTGGGCCATTGATGATTGTCTGAGGGAAGAGGTTTGACCATGTTCAGATTTTTGCTGAGCCGGTTGCTGGGTGCGGTGGTGGTGCTGGCGCTGGTGGCTGTGTTTGTGTTTGCGCTCACGCGCATGGCCTCGGGCGATCCCGTGGCCCTGCTGCTGGGCGACCAGGCCACCGCGCAGGACATTGCCCAGGCGCGTGTGCAATACGGCCTCGACAAGCCGCTGCCGACGCAGTTCGTGCTGTGGGTGGGCGAGCTGCTGCAGGGCAACTTGGGGCAGTCGCTGTTTCTTCAGCAACCCGTCAGCCAGGCGATCGCCGAACGCCTCGAGCCCACGCTGACGCTCGCGTTGCTGGCGGTGCTGATTGCCGCATGCATCGGGATTCCCTGCGGCATGGTGGCCGCCATCTGGCGCGGCAGTCCGGCCGATCAGGTGCTGTCCAGCATTGCGATGCTGGGCGCGAGCATCCCCAGCTTCTGGTTCGGCCTGATCCTGATTCAGATCTTTGCGGTCAAGCTCGGCTGGTTTCCGGCGTCGGGTTATGGCGATCCCGATTCGACCTTTGGCGAGCGCATTCAGCATCTGCTGCTGCCGGCGATCGTGCTCGGCGTGCTGAACTCCGCGCTCATCATCCGCTTCACGCGTGCCTCGCTGCTCGACATTCTGGGCGAGGACTATGTGCGCACCGCGCGCGCCAAGGGCTTGCCCGAGCGCGTGGTGATGATCAAGCATGTGCTGCGCAACGCGCTGGTGCCGATCATCACCGTGCTGGGCCTGACGCTGGCGTTGATGATCGGCGGCACCGTGGTGACCGAGACCGTCTTCAACCTGCCGGGCGTCGGCAATCTGGTGGTGCGCGGCGTGCTGCGCCGTGACTACCCCGTGATTCAGGGCACGCTGCTGATGATTGCGGCGGTGTATGTGTTCATCAACCTGGCCATCGACCTGCTGTACACGCTCGTCGATCCGCGCATTCGTCTGGAGAAGAAGTGATGTGGCAGAGCTGGAAAAAGCTGCTTCGTCAGCTGTTTGCGCGCAAGGTGGTGCTGGTCGCCGCGTTGATTCTGATTTTTGTGGTGTTGGTGGCCGCGGTGTTTCCGTGGGTGTCCGATGCCGATCCCAGTGCGATCTCGATCAGCACGCGCTTGAACGCACCGTCGGCCACGCACTGGGCGGGCACCGATGAGCTGGGCCGCGACGTGATGCTGCGCATCGTGCACGGTGCGCGCTACTCGCTGATGATTGGCTTCTTCACGGCGGCCGGTGCGGTGATTCTGGGCACCTTGCTGGGCCTGCTCGCCGGGTTCTTTCCGCGCCTCGACGCCCCCGTCATGCGCTGTGTGGACGCCATGATGTCGTTCCCCGACATTCTGCTGGGCATTGCGCTGGTGTCGATTCTCGGGGCCTCGCTCTGGAACGTGATTCTCGCGCTCGTCATCGTCTACACGCCGCGCGTGGCCCGGGTGGTGCGCGCCAACACGTTGGTGCTGCGCGAGCTGCTGTTTGTCGATGCGGCACGGGCGATTGGCGTGCGCACGCCGCGCATTCTGTGGCGCCACATTCTTCCCAATCTGATGTCGCCGGTGCTGGTGCAGGTGACCTTCATCTTTGCGTACGCGATTCTGGCCGAGGCCGGTCTGTCGTTCCTCGGCGTGGGCGTGCCGCCCGACATCCCCACCTGGGGCACGATGATTGCAGGCAGTCTGGAATCCGCCGACCGGGCGTTCTGGACGATTCTCTATCCGGGCCTGGCCATCATCTTCACTGCACTGTCCCTGCAACTGCTGGGCGACGGCGTGCGCGATTTGATGGATCCGAAATTGAGGAAGACGGCATGATGACCGCACCACACACCGCAAGCAGCACCGACGCATCCGCCGCGCCGCGTCTGCAGGTCACCGGCTTGTCGACGTCGTTCGCCACCGAGGCCGGACGCATCCAGAGCGTCGCCGATGTCTCCTTCGTGATCGAGCCCGGCAAGACGCTGGCGCTGGTGGGCGAATCGGGCTCGGGCAAGTCGGTCACCAGCCTGTCCCTCATGGGCCTGCACGCGCGCACCTCGCACGCCGAGGTCGGAGGGAAGGCACTGTTCGTCAAGCGCAGTGGTGAAACCGTCGACCTGCTGGCCTTGAAGGAATCCGAAAAGCGCGCGCTGCGCGGCAACGAAATCGCGATGATCTTTCAGGAGCCGATGACCAGCCTGAACCCGGTGCTGACCGTGGGCGAGCAGATCGCGGAAAGCGCGCGACTGCACCTCGGCATGGACCGCAAGACCGCGCACCACCATGCGCAGCGCATGCTCGAGCTGGTGGAAATCCCCGCGGCCGCACGGCGCGTGAACGAGTATCCACACCAGCTGTCCGGCGGCATGCGCCAGCGCGTGATGATTGCCCAGGCCATGGCCTGCAACCCGACGCTGCTGATCGCCGATGAACCCACCACGGCGCTCGACGTGACGATTCAGGCGCAGATTCTGGCGCTCATGGGCCGTCTGCAGAAAGAGACCGGCATGAGCATTCTGTTCGTCACGCACAACCTCGGCGTGGTGGCGCAATATGCCGACGCGGTGGCCGTGATGTATGCCGGCCGCATCGTCGAATCGGCCTCGGTGCACGATCTGTTCGCCGCGCCGCAGCACCCGTACACACGCGGTCTGCTGGCCTGCCTTCCCGGCATTGCGCGGCGCAATGCCTTGCTGCAGGGCCTGCTGGGCAAGCCGGTGCTCAAGGCCATTCCGGGCCAGGTCGCCAGCCCGCTCGCGCCGCCTCCGGGCTGTGCGTTTGCGCCGCGCTGCGAAAGCGCCAAAAGCGGTTGCGACGAGCAGATGCCCCAGCTCGTTGCCACCGGACCGGCGCGGCTCACGCGCTGCCTGCAATATGTCGAAGGGGCGGTTGCATGACCACGAACGTGAACCTGAGCATGAACAGCACCTCCACCGCACCGGCCTCCAAACCATTGCTCGAAGTGCGCGGACTGCGCAAGTATTTCGGCGGCGGAAGCCACCCGGTGCGCGCCGTCGATGATGTGAACTTTGTCGTGCACGAGGGCGAAACCCTCGGCCTCGTCGGCGAATCGGGATCGGGCAAGAGCACCATCGGTCGTCTGTTGACGCGACTGGTCGACCCCACCAGTGGCCAGATGCTGTACCGCGGCAGCAAGGGCGAGAAGGATCTCGCGGCGCTCAGCCAGTCGGCCTACCGGCCGCTGCGCTCCGAAATCCAGATCATCTTTCAAGACCCCTACGCCAGCCTGAACCCGCGCATGCGCATTCGCGACGTGATCGCCGAATCGCTCGACACGCATGGGTTGGCGCGGGGTGCGGCGCGCACACCGCGGATTCACGAGCTGCTCCAGCAAGTGGGCCTGCGGCCCGAGCACGCCGATCGCTTTGCGCACGAGTTTTCGGGCGGACAGCGCCAGCGCATCGGCATCGCCCGCGCGCTGGCAGTACAACCCAAATTCATCGTGGCGGACGAGCCGCTGTCGGCGCTCGATGTGTCGATTCAGGCGCAGGTGGTGAACCTGCTGGGCGAGCTGAAAAAAGACCTGGGCCTGACCCTGCTGTTCATCTCGCACGACCTCGACGTGGTCGAGTACCTGTGCGACCGCGTGATCGTGCTCTACCTCGGCCGGGTGATGGAGGTGGGCCCGACGGCAGAGATCTACGCGCGCCCGCTCCATCCCTATACTCGCGCACTGCTGGAGGCCGCGCCCACGCCGGACCCCGCACAACGGCGTACTATTCCACTGCTCAAGGGCGATCTTCCCAGTCCCGCCAATCCGCCATCAGGCTGCGTTTTCCGCACACGTTGTCCGCGTGCAGAGTCCGCCTGCGAACGCGCCGACATGCGTCTGCGCGAGGTGACCGCGGGACGATTCACCGCGTGCTGGCGCGACGACTCTCAATAACGCTATGACGACTTTCAAACCCCATTCCGAACTGATGCTGGGCCCCGACTACAAGGGCTTTCCATTGGCGGCCGCGCCCTGTAGCGCGAATGACATCGGCCAGCGCGGATGGAACATCTTCGCCGACGATCTGCCGTTTCCCATCGCCGTACTCAAGCGCAGGGCGCTCGAGCACAACATGGCGTGGATGCAGGATTACACCGAACGCAAGGGCGTGCTGCTGGCGCCGCATGGCAAGACCAGCATGTCGCCCGAGCTGTTCGCCGCGCAACTCGTGGCCGGTGCCTGGGGCATGACGTTTGCCACCGCGTACCAGGCGAGCGTGGGCGTGGGTGCCGGCGCGCGCCGCATCATCATCGCCAATCAGGTGGTGTGCGATGCGGACCTCGATGCGCTCGATCATCTGCTCAGCGTGACTGAGAACCTGCGCATCTGGTTCCTCGTCGATTCGAGCGCACAGGTGGCCTTGATCGAAGACTGGGCGACCCGGCGCGCCAGCGCACGCCAGTTCGAGGTGCTGCTGGAGATGGGCATTCCCGGCAAGCGCACCGGTTGCCGCACGCTCGAAGACGCCGTTCAGGTGGCGCAGATCATCGCGGGCTCCACGGCCGTGAAGCTCGGCGGCGTCGAGGTCTACGAAGGCTCGATCGCCAACTGCGACAGCGAACACGACGCGCGCGAGGTGACCGCTCTGGTGCGCCGCGTGATCGATGTGGCGCGTGCCTGCGACGAGCGCCAACTGTGGGCCAAGGACGATGACCATGTGCTGCTCACCGCGGGCGGCTCGGCGGTGTTCGATCTGGTGATTCCGCTGCTGCGCACCCAGGGCCTGTCGCGCCCGGTGCGCGGCGTGCTGCGCGCCGGCTGCTACATCGCCCACGATCATCTGAACTACACGCGCTTCCTGAAGAATCTGGAGCAGCGCGAAGGCCTCGATCAATCCCTGCGCCCGGCACTCAGCGTGTGGGCGATGGTGGAGTCGGTGCCCGAGCCGGGCCTGGCCTTGCTCACCTGCGGCCGCCGCGACATCTCCTACGACCTCGAAATGCCGGTGGCGCTGAGCGTCGCGCGGCGCGGCGAGCGCAGCGTGCAGGCGCGGCCCGCGTCGTGGCAGATCACGGCGCTCAACGATCAGCATGCCTATCTGAATTTCGACCCGAGCGAATCCGCGCCGGCCGTGGGCGACCGCGTCGAGCTGGGCATTTCGCACCCCTGCACCACGTTCGACAAGTGGCGCTGGATGCCGCTGATCGAGGACGATGGACGCGTGAGCGGCGCGATCCACACACGCTTCTAAGGAACCGGTTGCCATGCCACCCAAGTCTCAACCCAACGCCAGCACCAGCCTGCTTCAACAATTGCGCGACCGACAGGCCATGTTGCCCGACGCGCAAGGCCAGGTGGTGCGCAGCATCCTCAAGGACCCTCAGGCGGCGGTAGCGTCCACCGTGGAGGTGATCGCCCACAGTGCGGGCGTGTCCATGCCCACCATCGTGCGCACCTGCCGCAGCTTCGGTTATGAATCCGTGCGCGAGTTCATGGTCGCGCTGGCGCAGGATCTGGCCGTGTCCGGAACCTTTCTGCACCGCAGCGTGCGGCAGGACGATTCCGCCGAAGACGTGGCCGCCAAGATCGTGCGTGCCGCGACCTCGTCGCTCACGCATCTGGGGCGCAACCTCGACATGCAGGTGATCGATCAGGTCGCCGAGCATCTGGCCTCGGCCCAGCGCGTCGATTGCTACTCGGTCGGCATCGGTTCGACCTTCATCGCCACCGAATTGCAGATTCGCCTGATGCGCCTGGGCCGCAATGCCAATGCCACCTACGACGCGCACCAGCAGCTCATCTCGGCCAGCAATCTGGGCAAGGGCGATGTGGCGTTTGCGGTCTCGCACGTGGGGCGCATGCCGTACATGCTCGAGTCGGTGCGCTTCGCGCGCTCGCAGGGTGCGACGGTCATCGCGCTGACGCAGATGGGAACGCCGCTCGCCGAGCTGGCCGATCTGGTGCTGGCCACCGCGGTGCCGCAGGACGCGGTGATGCGCGTGGGCACCGAGACCTATCTCTCGCATCTGGTCGTGATCGAAATTTTGATGGTGCGCCTCGCACAGCGACTCGGCCCCGAGGTGACGGCCAAGCTGCAGAGCTTTCGCCAGCTGCTGAATAAATACGGATTCGACAGTGCCGAGTTCGAGGGCAATGCGCAGTCCGATGCGCAACCCTGACAAAAACAGTCCCAACAAGGTATTCAAGCAATGAAGGTAACGTGGTTGCGTGGTGGACTGATCGTCGATGGCACATCGGCGCCGGGGTGGAAGGGTGATGTGCTGTTGGTGGATGGCCGGATTGCGGCGCTGGCAACGCAGCTGTCGGCCGCACAACGGGACGCGTTCGGTCCAGCGAGCGATGTCGAAGAGATCGACTGCACCGGCAAGGTGATCGCGCCGGGCTTCATCGACGTGCACACGCACGACGACGCCACCGTGCTCGACATGCCGCAGAACCTGCCCAAGCTGTCGCAGGGCGTCACCACGGTGATCGTCGGCAACTGCGGCATCTCGCTGGCCCCGGTGGTGACCGATGCGCCGATTGCGCCGCTCTCGCTGCTGGGCGACAAGCAGTTTCGCTTCCACAGCTTTGCGCAGTACGCCGATGCGGTCGACGCGAGCGAGCCCTGTGTGAACGTGGCCGCGCTGTTCGGCCACACCGCCTTGCGCGTCAAGCACCTGTCCGATTTGAATCGCGCGGCCACAGTGGATGAGCGCAATGCCATGCTGGTGGACGTGCGCGAGGCCATGCAGGCCGGCGCGCTGGGTCTGTCTTCCGGCGTGTTCTACGAGCAGGCCTTCGCCGCCGACATGGACGAGCTGGTGCCGCTTGCCTCCGAGGTGGCGCGCCAGGGCGGCGTCTACGCCACGCACATCCGCAGCGAGCTCGAGACCCTGCTGCCCTCGATGATGGAGGCCGCAGAGACCGCGCGCCATGCGGGCGTGCCGGTGATTTTTTCGCACCACAAGTGCTGCGGCCCGAGCAATTGGGGACGCGCCAAGGAGACGCTGGCCCTGATCGACCAACTGGCGCTCCAGCAGGACGCGGGCCTCGACGTCTATCCCTACACCGCCGGATCGACGGTGCTGCGCCCGGATCTGGCCGACGGCGTGATCGACATTCTGATCACCAACAGCGAGTCGCACCCCGAGATGATGGGCCGCTATCTGAAGGACATCGCCGAGGAGTGGGGCGTCGATCAGCAGGAAGCGGCCGAGCGTTTGAAGCCCGGCAACGCCTGCTATTTCCAGATGTGTGATGAGGATGTGGACCGCGTGGTGGCCCACCCACAGAGCATGATCGGCTCGGACGGTCTGCCGCACGACGTGCGCCCGCATCCGCGTCTATGGGGCGCATTTCCCCGCGTGTTGGCGAGCTACTGGCGCGAGAAGCAACTGATGAGCATGGAGCAGGCGGTGCACAAGATGACCGGCCTGTCTGCCCGCCGCTTTCGCATTCCGGATCGCGGTGTGCTGCGCGAAGGAGCACACGCCGATGTGGTGGTGTTCGACCCCGCGCGCGTGCGGGATCGTGCCAGTTTTGAAGACCCGATCCAGTTCAGCGAAGGGATCGAGCATGTCTTTGTGAACGGCGTTCTCAGCTACACCGAAACCGGCCGCGGAACCAACGCACGCGCCGGACGTTTCGTACGGCGCGGTTGATGGTTCGTCGCTCAGCGATTTACGCGGCAACGCCTTCGGTGATCACCACTTCGCCGCGCAGCGTATAGGTCTTGGCTTCGGTGATGCGCACGTCGACCATCTGGCCGATGAGGCGCTCATTGCCGGGGAAGTTCACCACGCGGTTGCACTCGGTGCGGCCCATCAGCTCGCTGCCGTCGCGCTTGGACACGCCTTCGACCAGCAGGCGCTGGACGGTGCCCAGGCGCTCTTCGCTGATTTCCTTGATGTTGTTGTTGATGACGGCTTGCAGCTCGTGCAGGCGGCGCAGCTTGACCTCGTGCGGCGTGTCGTCATGCAGATTGGCCGCAGGCGTGCCGGGGCGGGGGCTGAAGATGAAGCTGAACGAGTTGTCGAAGCGAATGTCGGCAATCAACTTCATCATCTTCTGAAAGTCTTCCTCGGTCTCACCGGGGAAGCCGACGATGAAGTCGCTGCTCATCGCCAGGTCAGGGCGAATCGCGCGCAGCTTGCGCACGGTGCTCTTGTATTCCATAGCGGTGTAGCCGCGCTTCATGGCCATCAGAATCTTGTCGCTGCCGTGCTGCACGGGCAGGTGCAGATGGCTCACCAGCTTGGGCAGCTTGGCGTAGGCCTCGATCAGGCGCGGCGTGAATTCGTTGGGGTGGCTGGTGGTGAAGCGAATGCGCTCGATGCCGGGAATGTCCGACACGTATTCGAGCAGCAGCGCGAAGTCGGCGATCTCGTTGGTGTCGCCCATCTTGCCCAGATACGCGTTCACGTTCTGGCCGAGCAGCGTGATTTCCTTCACGCCCTGATCGGCGAGGCCGGCCACTTCGACCAGCACGTCTTCAAACGGACGGCTCACCTCTTCGCCGCGGGTGTAGGGCACCACGCAGTAGCTGCAGTACTTGGAGCAGCCTTCCATGATCGACACAAACGCCGATGCACCCTCGACGCGCGCGGGCGGCAGGTGGTCGAACTTTTCGATTTCGGGGAAGGAAATATCCACCTGCGGCTTGGACTTGGCGACGCGGGCATTGAGCAGCTCGGGCAGGCGGTGCAGCGTCTGCGGGCCAAACACCACATCGACGAACGGCGCGCGCTTGATGATTTCTGCGCCTTCCTGGCTGGCCACGCAACCGCCCACGCCGATCAGCACGCCCTTTTCCTTGAGGTGCTTCACGCGGCCGAGGTCGCTGAACACTTTCTCCTGCGCCTTTTCGCGCACCGAGCAGGTGTTGAACAGAATCAGATCGGCCTCGTCCACGTTCTGCGTGGGCTCGTAGCCCTGGGCCGCGCCGAGGACGTCAGCCATCTTGTCCGAGTCGTACTCGTTCATTTGGCAGCCGAAGGTTTTGATGAAGACTTTTTTGGACATGGTGATGGACACTCGAATTCAATGGGGGCGTTGTCCCGGTCCTGGCGAGCCTTGCAGAATGCGGAGAACGCAGGGCGATGCGCGGTGGCATGGCCGATACGTGGCAGACGGGAAGCAGCGGAAAGACGCGGAACTGATGGATTGATCTTTTTTGGAGAGAAAAGGCGGGAGTTCGTCAGCGCTGGCGCGTGCGACGACCTCAACGCCTGTGTCCGACGCATCAACGCACGGCGCGGAGCGCAGGCGCGTTGTGTCGGCCGCAGGGCGTTATTTGAACCAGCCCTTTTTGGGCTCTTTGGCCAGCTCGTTCTTGGTCTGGATCCAGGCGGTCAGCAGCATGCCGGTGCTCGGCTCGACGAGGTAGCGGACCAGCAGTTTCTGGCCGACCACCGCGTGCGCGAACACCAGTTGGTTCTGTTGGTTGAAGATGCGCATGCCGGGCGCGAGACGGTATGGCTTGCCGTCGACCGTCGCTTCGACCGAGCTGGTCACGGCCAGTTCGCCGTGCAGGGAGCTGACCGGGAAGGTGCGCGGCACGCTGTGCTCGAACACGTCGGTCTGGGCCATTGCAGCGGGCGCGGCCATCAGGGAGGCCAGCGACGCGAGTGCCATGGCGGTCGCCGCTGCCAGGTGGCGCGGCGAGGCATTTTGGAGGAGGAGAATTTGCTTGAGACAGCGGTTCATGGTGTTCATCCAGAGGCTGAGGGAGCCGCGATTTTAGCCGCCGGCCCGCTTGCCCGGGCGCGCGGCCGGGCAAGCCTGTGGAAAAGCGTCTGCCTTTGTCGTTCTTTCACCTCAGAATCGAGGGGCGCAGCCTCGATTCACGCGGGCTCACTCCCGGGGCGCGTCGCTGTTGGTGAGATGCAGCGCGCGGTAGATGGCATCGTCGAACTGCACCGACCACTCGCCGGGCACGCTGCTGCGCAGTCGGTACACGGCGCAATTGGACATGGGCAGCGCGAGTTGCCAGCGGCGAAACGCCTGCATCGCGTGGCCGTCGTCGGTGCTGAATCCCTGCATTTGCCAGATCAGCAGCGCAAACCACAGGCCGTGACCGAACAGCATGCTGCCGTCCTGATACTGATCGAGCGTCTGCCGCACGCGGGCCACGCGCTGCGACAGGTCGGCAAACGACTCCGAATCCGCACCGTGGCGGTAGTTCACATCCGCACGCGCCCAGAAATCGTTGACCTGCGGCATGCGGGTGGCCATGTCCTGGTCCTTCACCAAGGCGGGGGACAGGGTGACGAACTCGTGCAGCAGCGGCTCGCGCGTCGGCTCGATCTGCCAGCGGTCGCAGTAGGGCTGGGCGGTGTCCTTGGCGCGTTCATAGTGCGAGGTGATGACGGAGCTGGCACGCCAATGCAACAGCTGAGCCAGATCGCTCGCTTGCTGCACGCCGGTGGCGGTGAGCGGAATCAATGCCGGGTTGTTGCTGGCCTGCCCGGCGTTGGCTGTGCTTTGTCCGTGGCGCACGATGAAGATGGTTTTCATTGATCTGGTTGTGAAAAATGGAGGTTGATTGATGGCTTGATTGTTTGTTGCAATGAGTATTGCTATAGCAATTGGTTTGCGCCCAGAGCCATTTTTGAGGCTGTACACAATGTACATTTCCTGCATGACCGATCGCGCGTTGTTACCGTCTAGTCAACACCCCCCATCCGCCAGGCAGCTGGTTCGCTTTTCCCTGAACAAGATCGGTAGAGATATCGCGGTCGGAGATATTCACGGCTGTTTCACCGAGCTGCAGGCCGCACTGAAAGCCATTGGATTTAACCCGATCAAGGATCGTCTGTTTTCTGTAGGTGATCTGGTGGATCGCGGCCCCGAGTCCGACAAGGTGCTGCAATGGCTGGACAAGCCGTGGTTTCACGCGATCTGCGGCAATCACGAGCAGATGGTGTTTCGCAGCGCTCTGGGCAACCCGCTGCCGGACATCGACCACCTCAAGCACGGCGGAGAGTGGCTGGAGCAGCAACCCGAAAAGCAGCGACGCGCCATCGGCGAACGGCTGGCCGCGCTGCCCCTGGCCTTCGAGGTGGAAACGCGCCTCGGCCCGGTCGGCTTGGTGCACGCAGATTACCCATTTGACGACTGGCGCGACATTCAGCGCCTGCAGCTCAGCCCCGCCGCCATCGATTCCTGCCTCTGGTCCCGCGAGCGCTACAGCCGCCGCTATGAACGCTCGGTCGCCAACGTGCGCGCACTGATCCACGGACACACGACACTCGG
>CALMCS010000149.1 GCA_937862875.1 uncultured Comamonadaceae bacterium | reverse complement strand
GCCAGCTGCGCGACGGGACGACTCGCGGGTGCGGGCGCCGTGCGCTTCGTGAGCGCGCCAGCGGCCTGAGTTTTTGAAGCGACTACGAACTGACGCGGCGCGTCAGTTCGCCGGTTCGCTTCGGAGTCAGCGTGGATATTCGAGCACCACTTCCAGTTGGCGGTCGAACTCCACCACATCGCAGTTATTGCCCGGGCCGCCGCGGTCCACGACCAGAAATCTGGCGGCCTCATCGGGTGCGATCAACGAGTGGTGCCATACACCGCTGCGGTAATTCACGCCCTGGTTTCCCGTGGCCACAAACGCGCGGATGTCTGCTGGCACCAACTGCTCGCTCTTGGGTGCGACCACGACCAGGAACGGGCGTGCGTCCAGCGGTACAAAGGCCTGGCTGCCCAGCGGGTGGCGCTCCATGCTGAACAGGCGCATGGGCAACGCGTAGGGCTTGGCAAAAAACAAGTTGATCAAGGCTTCCCCCTCGGGGCCGCCGGTTTCCACGCGTGCGAGTGCGTGGTAGCGCTCGGTCATTCCGTCGTTGATCAGCATCGGCGTGTGGCCGACGCTGTCGATCACGTCGCCGAATTCGGCGAAGGCCTCCTGCGTGAGGGGCTGGGCGATCAGGCGCAGACGGTTTTCGGCGTGGGACGAAGGGGCGGACTCGGAAGGGGCGGTTGTATGCACGGAGTGGGTCGGTTGGTATAACTGGTCATACCAGTATGAATTATTTTTTATTCTTCTGCCAAATAGACGAGAAAAACCTCTCAGGGAAAACACGAGGTAAAGAAATTCAGCAATGCAATTAACGTACGCACCGTTCAATTCATACTGGTAGTACCAGTTGCGTCGCCAGTTTTGGCAGCCGTTGCAAAGCATTCAAAAAACCGAGGATCGCCTGATGTCATCAATTCCTGCGCCGCAAGGCGCCTCAACCACCGCGGGCACTCTAGCCGGCGAGTCAGCGGCAGAAACTGCTCTTTATCGCAAGGTGGCGTGGCGGCTGTTGCCGTTCATCATGGCCTGCTATGTGGCGGCCTATCTGGACCGCGTGAACGTCGGCTTTGCCAAGCTGCACATGCTGGCCGATCTGCATTTCAGCGAGGCCATGTACGGCCTGGGCGCGGGTCTGTTCTTCATTGGCTACTTCTTCTTTGAAGTGCCGAGCAACATGCTGATGCACCGCATCGGCGCCAAGGCGACGATTGCGCGGATCATGATTCTGTGGAGTCTGATCTCCGCGGCCATGATGTTCGTGACCAACTCTACGCAGTTCTATGTGCTGCGCTTCCTGCTGGGCGCGGCCGAGGCCGGCTTCTACCCCGGCATGATCCTGTACATGACCTACTGGTTCCCGTCCTATCGCCGTGCGCGCATGGTGGCGCTGTTCATGTGCGCGATTCCGGTGTCGGGCATTCTGGGTGGTCCGCTGTCGGGCGGCATCATGGACCTGATGCAGGGCGTGGCGGGTCTGCGTGGCTGGCAATGGCTGTTCCTGATCGAAGCCGTGCCGTCGCTGCTGCTCGGCCTGGCCGTGATCTGGTATCTGGACAACAACATCCGTTCGGCCAAGTGGCTGAGCGAGTCCGAGAAGCAACTGCTCGAGCGCAACATCGCCCGTGAAAACTCGACGAAGGAAGCCGGCCACACCACGCTGCGCCAGCTGTTCTCCGATCCGCGCATCATCAAGATGGCCATGATCTGCTTCTGCACGGTGATGGGTCAATACGGCTTGACGTTCTGGCTGCCGACGCTGATTCAGCAATCGGGCGTGCAGGGCGCATTCAAGATCGGCATGTTGACGGCGGTTCCGTTCTCCGTGGCGATGGTCTCGATGCTGCTGGTCAGCCGCAGCTCCGACCGCATGCGTGAGCGCCGCTGGCACTTGATCGTGCCGTTCTGCGTGGGCGCAACCGGCCTGATGCTGTCCGCCGTGTTCAGTGGCAACGTGTACCTGTCGCTGGCCGCGCTGGCCATGGCCGCCGGTGGAAGTCTCGCGACATCGCCGCTGTTCTGGAGCCTGCCGACCGCGATCCTGTCGAGCGCCGGTGCCGCAGCCGGTATCGCGCTGATCAACTCGTTTGCCAACCTGGCAGGCTTCATCAGCCCCTACATGATCGGCCTGATCAAGGATGCGACGCAAAGCACCAACATCGCCATGTTCGTGCTGGCTGGCGTGCTGTTGTTCGGCGCATTCCTGACCTACACGGTCCCCGCCAAACTGGTCAACAAATAAGGGTTGAATGCAACGGCCGGCCGGTTCTGGCTAAGATCGCGCTGGCCTTGTTTCAACCGCCCCCATCTGAATCCATGGAATCCACTACCGCTTCGCGTTCTTCACCACCCACCGGCAACTCGCAAGCGGTTGCGGGAAACGTAGCGCGGGTGATTCGCGATTGGATCGAGGCGGGCACGTATCCGGTGGGCTCGCTGCTGCCTTCGCAGCGCGAACTCGCCGATCAATTGGGCGTGAGCCGCACCTCGCTGCGCGAGGCGCTCTCCACCCTGCATGGCCTGGGACTCGTGGTGTCACGACCGGGCAAGGGCATGTATGTGACCGAGGCCCCGGAGTTTCAGGGCGCGGAGGTGTGGAAGTTCGGTGACTCGCATGCGCTCACCGATGTCTACCAACTGCGTTTTGCCCTCGAGAGTTTCGCGGCGCGACTGGCCAGTCAGGTGATTCAGCCCGAAGACATTCAGCTGCTGCAGACCAATTGGCAAGCCATGTCGCAATCGATCGAGGCGTCTGATTTTTCGCAGGCGAGTCGGCTCGACTTTGAATTCCATCTGCAGATCGCCACCATCTCCGGCAACAAGGCGATGGCAGAAATCCTGCGCAACAGCGGCGACGTGATGCAGGAAAGCCAGCGTCTGCCGTTCTACAAACGCGGCGCGCGCCACGCGACCTGCGAAGAACACGCCGCCATCATCGAGGGGCTGGCCGCGGGCAAGCCCGAGGTGGCGCAGAAGGCGATGGCCACGCACATCGTTCAGGCGGCGCAGCGCGCGGGCGTGCACTTTCCGACCGGCGCGCTGTAACGCCGTCTTGAATTCATGCGATCACTTCGCTGATACCTTGGTGATCCCCAACTGATCCAGCAGCTCATCGCGCTCGGTCACAAAGGCTTCTCCGGCCTGGTGCAGCCACTGCTGAAAATGCTCTGTCTTGCCCGATGGCGAGCGCGTGAAGATGAAGTGGTAACTGGCCTTGGACTGGACCGCGTATGGAAACGGTGCCACCAGTCGACCACTCTTCAATTCCTCATACACCAGGGCCATGCGGCCCATGGCAATGCCTTGACCCGTCAAGGCCGCGACGACCGCCAATTGCGAGAGGTTGAAGTACACGCCGCTGTGCTTCGGTGAAGACTCTCCCGTCGCTCCAATCCACGTATCCCATTCGATGTTGTGCGGCGCGTTGTGCCACGCGCTTTCGTCGTGAATCATGAGCGAGGGCGGCAGGTCCTGGAAGCTGCGGATCTCCGGATGCTGCTCCAGATATTCGGGCGTCGCCACCGGCACCAACCACTCATCCAAAAACATGTCGGCGTGCAAATCGGAGTAATGCCCCGGGTCGAATCGAATGCCGGCCTGCAGTCCGCTTTGTCCCATGCCGATGCGATCGAGCATGTGGAATTCGCCGTAGATGCGCACCGACACGCCGTCCTGCCCGCGCAGCAATTCGCCCACGCGCGGCGTGAGCCACAGCATGGCAAACGATGGCGAGCAGCTCACGTTGAGCGGCGCATTGTGGTCGCGCCGCGCCTCGCGCAGTTTGCCGACCGCCTGGTTCAGCGTTTGAAATGCCTGACCGGATGCGGTCGCCAGACGCGCACCTTCGCGCGTGAGCGACAGCCGCTTGCCCTCGCGAACAAAGAGCGGCATGCCCAGATATTCCTCGAGCTTCTTGACCTGCTGGCTGACCGATCCCTGGGTCACGTGCAGCTCCTGGGCGGCGAGGGTGAAGCTGTCGTTGCGGGTGACCGCATCGAAGCAACGCAACCAGGTCAGCAGGGACGAGGAGAGATGATTATTCATTAGTAAAACTAATTCTCAGATTAACACTGTTGACTTGTCATCAAGGTCTTTCGTCCACAGAATGCAACTTATTGTATTGAGACGTTCACGGGCTGCAGATGCAGTCTTTTCCTAGGGATAACACCAATGTCGCGAGTTGTGGAAGACAGATCAGGAACGACGGAGCCGCTGTGGGTTAACCCCGAGTACGGGACAAAAGTCACTTTGGCCGATCACGCAAATATTACTATTAGTGATGTTATCGCGGCGCAGGAACGCCTCGCCCGATTTGCCCCGCTGCTGCAGAAGTTATTCCCCGAATTGGCCGCCAGCGGTGGGATCGTGGAGTCGCCGTTGTTGCCTCTGCCGCCCGAAGTCATCGCTCCCGATGCCGCAGATGGCGGCACGTTCTGGGTCAAGTCCGACCACCAGTTGGCGGTGGCCGGCTCGGTCAAGGCGCGCGGCGGTTTTCATGAGGTGTTGGAGTTCGCCGAGAAGGTCGCGCTGCGCCATGGACTGCTGCCCGAAGGCGCGAGCTACGAAACCCTGGGCGACAGCGCGGCACGCGACTGCTTCGCGCAGTACGAGGTCGCCGTGGGCTCCACGGGCAATCTGGGCATGAGCATCGGCATCATGTCTGCGGCCCTTGGTTTCAAGGCGACGGTGCATATGTCGAGTGAAGCCAAGGCCTGGAAAAAGCGCACCTTGCGCAGCCACGGCGTGACGGTGCATGAGTACGCGGGCGACTACGGTTTGGCGGTGGCCTCGGGTCGCCAGATTGCCGAGCAGAACCCGCAATGCCATTTCGTCGACGATGAACACTCGACCTCGCTGTTCAATGGATACGCGGTGGCCGCGTTTCGTCTGCGCGATCAGTTCGCGGCACTGAACGTCACGGTCGACGCGCAGCATCCGCTGTTCGTCTACATCCCCTGTGGCGTGGGTGGTGCGCCGGGCGGCGTGTGCTATGGCCTCAAGCACGTGTTTGGTGCAGCTGTGCATTGTTTCTTTGTGGAACCGGTGGATTCGTCTTGCTTCCTGGTGCAGATGCAAAACCCGGACCAACCCGGCATCAGCATCTATGACGCGGGACAGCACAACCAGACCATCGCAGACGGCCTCGCGGTGCCCACCGCCTCCGAGCTGGTCTACCCGCTGATGCGTGAGCGCCTTTCCGGCATAGTTGTTGCAACGGAAGATCGCATGTATTCGGATGTGTGGCGATTGAAATCCATGGCCGGCCTCAAGGTCGAGCCTTCTGCAGCGGCTTCGGCCAGCGGTGCACGCGCACTGCTCGGCACCGAAGCAGGGCGCAACTACCTGCAAACGCACGGTCTGCAAGCGCTGCTGCCCCAAGCCAATCATGTGTTGTGGACCACCGGCGGCGCGTTGATGCCGACCGATGAATATGACGCACTGCTCATCGCAGGGGAAGAGGCCGATCGGCGTCTTGCGGCCTGATTGGCGAACCTCTTTTTTCGAATCCAGTTCCCTCGTTCACTAACCGCCATCCGGCGAACAGTCCGCGTTTTTTTACCCAACCAGGAGGATGACCATGAGTAGAACTATTCCTAATTTCGGTCGTGTGGCGCTTGCAGCCGCGTTGATGACTTGTAGCGTGATGGCGGGAGCACAGACCAAGACGACGATCAATGCAGTCATGCATTCGCCGCTCCGCGTGCTGGACCCGATCATCACGACGGCACACATCACGAGAAATCATGGCTACATGATTTACGACACGCTGATCGCCACCGACAAGGACAACAAGATCCGCCCGCAGATGCTGCAGGACTGGAAGGCGTCTGCCGATGGCCGCACCTACACCTTCAAGCTGCGTGACGGCCTGAAGTGGCATGACGGCGGTGCCGTGACCGCGGAAGACTGCGTCGTCTCGATCAAGCGCTGGGCCACTCAGGACAAGATGGGTCAGCTGCTGACCAGCGAGATGGCCGGCATGAAGGTCGTGGACGCCACCACGTTCGAGATCTCCATGAAGGAGCCGAGCGATCTGGCCGTGCGCGCACTGGCCAAGCCGAGCGGCGTGGCACCGTTCATGATGCCCAAGCGCATCGCGGACACTCCACCGACCCAGGCCATCACACAGCACATTGGCTCGGGCCCCTTCAAGATGGTGATGGCCGAGTTCAAGCCGGGCGTGCAGGTCGTGTACGAAAAGAACACCGACTACGTCCCGCGCACCGATGCAGCCAGCGGACTGGCCGGTGGCAAGAAGGTGTTCGTCGATCGCGTGAAGTGGATTGCGACGCCCGATGCCATGACGTCGGTGAATGCTTTGGTGAACGGTGAAATCGATTACCTCGAGCAGTTGCCCTTCGATCTGGAGCCGATTGTTCGCGCCAACAAGAACCTGACCATCAAGGTGCTCGATCCTCAGGGTTACCAGACGGTCATGCGCATGAACCATCTGCATGCTCCGTTCAACAACAAGAAGATCCGTCTGGCAGCCATGTACGCCGTGGGCCAGGAACCGGTTCTGCAGGCCGTGATCGGCAACCCGACCTACTACAAGACCTGCGCGGCACTGTTCGGTTGCGATGCACCGTACGCCAGCCAGGAAGGCGCAGAAATCTCCGTCAAGGCCAACCCCAAGAAGGCCCAGGAGCTGCTGAAGGAAGCCGGTTACGACGGCACGCCGGTCGTGATTCTGCAGCCTACCGATACCCCATCCGTCAACTCGCAGCCCGTGGTGATCGCGCAGGCTCTGCGCGCCGCCGGCTTCAAGGTGGACATGCAGGCGATGGACTGGCAAACCGTGGTGACACGTCGCGCCGTGCAGGCACCTCCCAAGGAAGGTGGCTGGAACATTTTCTCGACCAACAACGTGATGGCCGAAGCCTCGGATCCGCTGCGTGCCTTCGGTGTTGCCGCCAACGGCAAGGGTGCCTGGTTCGGTTGGCCTGATGTGCCGGAGATCGAGCGCCTGCGCGTGGCGTTCTCGCGCACGTCGGATGAGCCCAAGCGCAAGGAAATGGCCGGCCAGATCCAGAAGCTGGTGATCGAAGAGGGCGTGTTGCTGCCAATGGGTCAGTACTACGTTCCGGCCGCTTACCGCTCGAACATCAGTGGCTCGCTGGAATCGCCAGTGCCGGTGTTCTGGAACGTCCAGAAGAAGTAATTTGAGAACGGGTCTTTCGTCATGATCGCATTTGTATTGAAACGCATGGCAGCGGCGCTGCCAGTGATGGCGGTGGTAGCCGCCGTCGTTTTCGCCATTCTCCGGCTCACCCCTGGAGATCCTGCTGCGATCCTGGCGGGAGACTCGGCCACGCCCGAACAGCTGGAAGCCATTCGGGCCAGCATGGGGCTGGATCAGCCCGTGTATCTGCAGTTCTTCAACTGGATAGGTCATCTGTTGCAAGGTGATCTGGGAACCTCATTGCTGTCCGGCACTCCCGTCGTGGAGATGATCGGCCAGCGCATGGGGCCCTCGATTGCTCTGTGCCTGAGCACCATCATCGTGGCCATCGTCGTCGCGGTGCCACTGGGTGTGCTCGCGGCATGGAAGCAAGGCAAGTTGCTCGACCGGGCGGTGATGGCCGCTTCGGTGCTGGGCTTCTCGATCCCCGTTTTCGTGACCGCCTATGTGCTCATCCTGACGATGTCGCTGGGTCTGGGCTGGTTCCCCGTGCAGGGCTACAAGCCGCTGGCCGAAGGCGTCGGGCCGTTCCTGCTTTCGATCACCTTGCCCACCGTGGCACTGAGCACGGTGTACATCGCGCTCATCGCCCGGATCACGCGAACCAGCGTGATCGAAGTGATGAACGAAGACTTCATCCGCACCGCACGGGCCAAGGGCCTGAACGAACGCGGCGTGCTGCTCGGCCATGCGCTGCGCAATGCGGCGGTGCCGATCGTCACCATCATCGGTGTCGGTGTGGCGATGTTGATTGGCGGCGTGGTGGTGACGGAATCCGTCTTCAACCTGCCGGGTCTGGGACGTCTGGTGGTGGAGGCCGTGCTGGCCCGTGACTACCCGGTGATCCAGGCGCTGATTCTGTTGTTCGCGCTGGTCTATGTGCTGATCAACCTCGTGGTGGACGTCTCGTACACCTTGTTCGATCCACGTATCCGTTATTGAGTGAGGTCCGGCATGACACAACTGTCTTCTACTGCACAAGCACCCGTTTCCCTGGAGGCGGTGGTGAGCGAGTCCAGCTCGACCACGCGCTCGCAACTTCTCAGCACCTTGAAGACCTGGCCCGTGATGGTCTCGCTGCTGGTGTTGGTGGCGGTGATTCTGATCGCCATCGGCGCTCCGCTGTTGACCTCCATCGATCCCACCGAGATCAATCCGGCGCAGCGACTGCGTCCGATCTCTCCCGAACATTGGCTGGGCACCGATGCCTACGGCCGCGATGTCTACACCCGCATTCTGTATGGCGCACGCGTCTCGCTGGTGGTGGGCCTGGGCGTGGCGGCGTTCAGTCTGGTCGTGGGTCTGTTCATCGGCGTGCTGGCGGGTTACTTCCGCTGGGTCGATGCGATCGTGATGCGGGTGATGGACGGCTTGATGGCCATCCCCGGCATTCTGCTGGCGATTGCGCTGGTGTCGATCTCGGGCTCGAGCCTGCTCACCGTGCTGATCGCCATCACCATTCCCGAGGTGCCGCGCGTCGTGCGCCTGGTTCGCGGCGTGATTCTGAGTGTTCGCAACGAGCCCTACGTAGAGGCGGCGCTGACCCTGGGAACCCCGCTGCCCACGCTGATGGTGCGCCACCTGGTGCCAAGCACCATTGCTCCGCTGATCGTGCAGTGCACCTACATCTTTGCGTCGGCCATCCTGACCGAAGCGATCCTGAGCTTCCTGGGCGCCGGCGTGCCGCCAGAAACCTCGTCGTGGGGCAACATCATGGCCGAAGGTCGTGCGTACTTTCAGCTGTTCCCCGGACTGGTTCTCTACCCCGGTGTGCTGCTGTCGCTCACCGTATTGAGCGTCAATTTGCTGGGCGATGCCCTGCGTGATTCTTTGGATCCGCGTATGGCGCGGCGCATGTGATGCGCTGTGCACTGTCTCTCTCCTATAGCGGATAAAGCCATGAATTCTCAAGAGCAAACGCAAACGCAATCGAACCAGGCCGTCCTGACCATCAAGGACCTGTGTGTGCGCCTGAAGTCCCCGACGGGCTCCGGCGCACAGGGCAAGGCCCTGGTGCAAGGTTTGAACCTGCACGTCAACGCTGGCGAAACACTGTGCATCGTGGGCGAATCGGGCTCCGGTAAATCGCTGACCTCACTCTCGATCATGGGCCTGTTGCCAGCGGAGAGTCTGGAGGTGACGTCGGGCTCCATCGAGCTCGAAGGTCGCAATCTGCTGACCCTCAACAAGGGCCAGATGCGGGCACTGCGCGCGTCGCAATTGGCGATGGTGTTTCAGGAACCGATGACCGCGCTGAACCCGGTGCACAAGGTCGGTGCGCAGGTGGAGGAGGTGCTCAAGCTGCACTCCACCATGTCGGCCTCGCAGCGCCGCACGCGGGTGCTGGAGATGCTGGAAGCCGTGCACCTGCCGGACATCCAGCGCATCTACGACTCGTACCCCCATCAACTGTCCGGCGGCCAGCGCCAGCGCATCGTGATCGCGATGGCCCTGATTCTGCAGCCGCGCCTGTTGATCGCCGATGAGCCGACCACGGCCCTCGACGTCACGACGCAAAAGCAAATCCTGAGCCTGATCCGCGAGCTGCAGGAAAAGCACGGCACGGCCGTCATCTTCATCACCCACGACTTCGGCGTGGTGGCTGAAATCGCCGACCGGATTTTGGTCATGAACAAGGGTCAGGTTGTCGAGACCGGCACCCGCGATCAGATTCTCGCCAACCCCGTCGAGGCCTACACGCGCATGCTGGTGTCGTCGGTGCCAAGCCTCGTGCCGCACTCGCGCGAGCTGCCGCAAGGCGCGACCATTCTCGAAGTGAAGGCTCTCGAGAAGACCTATCCCAAGGCCAAGAAATTCCTGCAGAAGGCCGAACTGGTGCACGCCGCAAGCGACGTCACGCTGACGCTCAAGCGCGGCGAGATCCTCGGCATCGTGGGCGAATCGGGTTCCGGCAAGTCGACGGTGGCGCGCTGCATCGTGCGCCTGATCGATCCAAGCGGCGGAGAAATTCGCTTGAAGGGCGATGACATCACCACCTTGAGTCGCGGCGCGCTGCTGCCACTGCGCAAGCGCATCCAGATCGTTTTCCAAGACCCGTACCGCAGCCTGAACCCGCGCCGCCGCATCGGTGACTCGGTGATCGAAGGACTGCTCAACTACGGCATGCCGCGCGACCAGGCCATGACCAAGGCGCTCGAAGCCATGGACTTGGTCGGCCTGCCACGGCAGTCGCTGGATCGCTTCCCGCACCAGTTCTCGGGCGGCCAGCGCCAACGCATCTGCATCGCCCGCGCACTGGTCATGGAGCCGGATGTGCTGGTGTGTGACGAAGCCGTTTCGGCGCTCGACGTGTCGGTGCAGGCACAGGTGCTGGAGTTGCTCGAAGACGTGCGCCAGCGCGTCGGTGTGGGCGTGCTGTTCATCACCCACGACCTGCGCGTGGCGGCTCAGATCTGCGACTCGATCATGGTCATGAAGAACGGCCGCGTGGTCGAGGCAGGCCCCGTGCAACAGGTGCTCGGAGCGCCGGAGCAGGCCTATACCCGCGCCTTGATTGACGCAGCGCCCGGTCGCCACTGGGATTTTCAGAACTTCAGGCCGGTTGCGGAAACCGCGGCGGCGTAATTTTTCGGTGACGCCTCATTGCAAGAAAAAATGAGGCGTCTTCCCATCCAACCAAAGAGGACATCATGGCCAAAATTGTGTACGGCGGTTTTCAACACGAAACAAATACCTTTGCACCGGACCTCGCGGATTGGGCCGCATTTCTGGCGGGCGGCGGCTGGCCGGGGCTGGTCTCGGGCGACAAGGTCTGGGACACCATTCGCGGTGCCAACATCCCCGCAGCGGGCTTTGTAGAAAAAGCCCTGGCAGCCGGTGACGAGGTCGTCGCCACCACCTGGTGCGCGGCCAGCCCATCGGCCCATGTCGAGCGCGAAACCTACGAGCGCATCGCGAAGCTGATTCTGGACGGCATCGAAGCCGCATTGCCCGTTGACGCGGTGTACCTCGACCTGCACGGCGCGATGGTCGCTCAGCACTACGACGACGGCGAGGGCGAACTGCTGCGCCGCGTGCGCGCCTTGGTCGGTGAAAAAGTAGCGATCGTTGCCAGCCTCGATTTGCACGCCAACGTCACCACGCAAATGCTGACCGAGGCCGACATCCTGGTCGCCTATCGCACCTATCCGCACGTCGACATGTTCGACACCGGCGCACGCGTCTACGAGCAATTGACCCGCCGCCTGCAAACCGGCCGCCGCCCGGCCATGGCAGTGCAGCGCCTGCCGTACCTGGTACCCATCTGCTGGCAGTGCACCGACATCGAGCCTGCCAAGTCCCTGTACCAGCGCCTCGAACAAGCCGAAACCGAGTCGACCCATCTGTCCTTCGCCACCGGTTTCCCCGCAGCCGACTTTGACGAATGCTCGCCCGTGATGTGGGCCTACGCCGACACGCAAAGCGAAGCCGAAGCGCTGCTGGCACCGCTGGCACAGGCGGCACTGGACGCCGAGCCCCGCTTCGCCGGCAAGCTCTTCGACCCCGAAGAGGCCGTGCGCTACGCCCAGCAACACGCCGGCAGCAGCCGCCCCACCATCATCGCGGACGCACAGGACAACCCCGGCGCAGGCAGCAATTCCGACTCCACCGGCATGATTCGCGCGCTGGTGGCCTGCAAGGCAACCAACGCCGCCATCGGCCTGATCGTCGACCCCGCATCGGCCGCCAAGGCCCACGCAGCAGGCGAGGGCAGCCGCGTGCGCCTCTCGCTCGGCGGCAAGTCGGGCGTGGAAGGCGATACGCCCTATGAAGCCGAATTCGTGGTCGAAAAAATCTCGAATGGCAAAGTCGAAGCCACCGGCCCGTACTACCGCGGCTTCAAGCTCGACCTGGGCCTGTCCGCCTGCCTGCGCATCGACGGCGTACGCATCGTGGTCGCCTCGCAAAAGGTCCAAATGGCCGACCAAGCCATGTTCCGCTTCGTCGGCATCGAGCCCACCGAGCAGGACATTCTGGTGGTGAAGAGTGCGGTGCACTTTCGCGCCGACTACACCCCCATCGCACGCGAAATCATCGTGGCAACCGCGCCGGGCTCCATGCCCATGGTGCTGGAAAATCTGCCATGGACGCAATTGAAGCCAGGCATTCGCATCGACCCCTGCGGAAAGGTGTTTGAGCCAGCGATGGCTTGATGGGATTGCGCTAGGTAGTTGTTTGTTTGGAGGCCCGTCGTTGACGGGCCTTTTTTTTGGGCTGTGCGATGGACGGGGTGGCGTGTGGCGTGTTGTGTTTTTGGCGGTGATTCCGTTGGTTTGTTGACTTCGCGAAGAGCGCTTGAGATGGTCAATTGACAGCTCAAATCGACGTACTTAAGGTGGATGCCTCATTCACAGCGCCGACGTGGCGCTAGAACCAGAAACACCATGCGGCCACAACGGAGCCGACAAAGGACCACGCGGTGGAATACACCTTCACACTCCATTTCCAGCTTGCAGAGCAAGACAACAGCCATCTCGATGCATTGCTGGAACGGCTCGGAGCCGCTGGCTGTGACGATGCGCTTGTTGGCGTGGGTCAGCCCGGCCGTATTGCGCTGGAATTCATTCGAGAGGCGGACAGTGCCGAAGCGGCGATGACGACTGCTTTGGCTGACGTCGAGCGAGCCATGCCCTTGGCCAAATGGATCGAAACCGCGCATCCGTCTGGTACCTCGTTGAAGTGATATTTGTTGTGGCTTGAGGTGCGTGGGGGCTGCAGCCCAAGGTCCTCAAAGGACTTCGAGGCCTTGTGGCTTGGCAGACAGGTAGAGACTGACTCGGCTTAGGATGTCCCCAACATGGCAAGCAGGCGATCCACTGCGCGCCGATGGCCAGTCTCCAGTGCGGCGGGGTCAGCAGGGTCGAACACCATCAGGTTGGTGCGCGGCGGAATGCCCGTGGCTTCGAATGCCACGCCGGATGCGTCGCGATAGACCTCGTTCGACAGAGATACGAAGAAGTTGCCGGGCAGGGGCTTGACCAGTGAGTTGGACAGAGAGCCGGCGGTCGTTTGGCCTATTTGCGTGACCTGCGGCAGGGCCCGCATCATCAGCGTGAACGTCTCGGCGGCGCTCACGGTCAGGTCGCTGGTGAGTAGATACACGGGTTTGACATAGGTTTGGGTTCCCTTGGGCTCGATGTACCAGCTTTGTTCGCTGCGTCCCTGTGGTCTATGCGCCTGCTTGGTGAAGCCCAGCACGCGCGTGCGTGCAAAGCTGCCCGCCAGCTCGGCGCTGACCTGATCGAGCCCGCCCAAGCTATTGAGTGACACATCGACGATCAGTGCACGGGTGTCTGACAGCGCGGCCAAAGCGCGGTCCATCTCGGCGCGCGCCATCGCCATGTCGGCCTTCGCGGAATAGGGACTGGAAAACTCGCTCATGCTGCCAATTTCGATATAGCCCACGTTGCCGGGTAGTCGACCCCAGACCATCGTGTCACCCAGCACCGGCCCGGAGCTGCCTTGAAGTAAGGGTGTGATTTGCTTGCGGACTTCGGCTTTCCACACTTCCTGGAACGTGAGGAAGTCCCCGATCTCTTTCTGCGCCGTGAAGGCCTTGCGCAAAAGTTGGGTGGTGGGCTTGTTGCCTCTCAGAAAGGCGTAGTTGAGCACGCCGCCGCGTGATCGGATCAAGGCGGTGTGCACGTCGTTGAAGTCTTTGAGCGCCTCGCTCATAACGGCTTGCAGTGCGTCGTCGTTCGTTGCCGCCGCAGCCTGAGGAGCCAGTCGATTGGTGATCTGCGGCCAGTCGATGTGGCGTTCCTTGAGGAAGGCGTAGTCGAGCGTGATCACGTCTTTCAATGCTCGAAACGTGGTGGCTGGATCGGTGGGTGGCGCTTTGCGGCATTCCGAAGGAACACTGCCAATGCGCTCGAGGCTATAGGTCGCAGGAAAGCCCGGGAGCTCGAATAGTTCTGCCCGGATGGCGTGCAGATTTGCCGTCGTGCGGTAGCTGAAATCCTTGAATTGTTCGATGGCACCCGACGTGATGGGCTGTGGAAAGCACAGCGTGCCGGCTTCTTGGTAACGCATGACGGCATTCGACTGAAACTCCATCAACGTGCCTTCGCCCAGCACGCGCCATACGCCTTCCAGGTCCCCCGATATGCGGCCATTGACCACGGCCTGGCCTGTGTGTTCCGAAAGAATCTTGGAATCACCGCCGCCGCAGGCGGACACCATCAGAGAAGACAGGGTTGCGGCGAATATCCAGCGTGGACTGGGGAAGGTCGGGATAGGTATGTGCATGGTGAAACGCCTCCGGGCATTGACGAGAAAATTGAGATAAAAAACAAGAAGCAAAGGGAGGACTGCACTATTGGCGACGCACCTGAAGAAAACCGAATCGTTGGCTGAAGGAATGCTGAAGCCTGTGTAGGTGAAAATTCGGCTTTGCATCCATCGGCCATGCGCCCCGCACCATGAAACTATTGCTGGTTGAAGACGATCTGGACCTCGGCAACGGGGTGCGTCTGGCGTTGCAGGATCAGCGTATCGATGTCACATGGGTGCGCCGCATTGCCGAGGCCGAGCCGTTGCTGGACGAGGGCACTTGCGATCTGCTGGTGCTGGACCTGGGACTGCCCGATGGCAACGGGCTGTCGTTGCTGGCGCGCGTGCGGCGCGAGCGGAGCGATTTGCCCATCTTGATTCTTACGGCGAGGGACGGACTCGATGACCGTTTGCGCGGCCTGGACGGCGGTGCCGACGACTATGTCGTCAAACCCTTTGCGCTCGCAGAGTTGCTGTCCCGGATTCGGGCACTCAGGCGCCGCAGTGTGGGCATGGATGAGCAGGTCTTTGAAGTGCGCGGTCTGGTACTCAACGAAAGAAGCCGGCGTGTCAGCGTCTATGGCCGAGAGATCGAACTGTCACCCAGCGAATTCGCGCTGCTCGCAGCCCTGATCCGGCGTCCCGATCAGGTGCAGAGTCGCCATAAGCTCGAAGAGCAGGTGTTGCCTGGCAACGGCCGCTACACGAGCAATTCCCTGGAGGTGCACATCTCGAGCCTGCGGCGACAGATTGGCGAAGGCTACGTGCGCACGGTTCGCGGCGTGGGCTACGTGCTCGACCGCCAGGCTTACGAAGGAATGCGTCGATGAGCCCAACTACGAACCCAACTGCGAACCCAACGGAATCGCTGCCGCGCCGCATCTGGCGCTTTTGTATCGAGCCCAGTCTGGTGCGGCGATTGGTGCTGGCGCAGAGCCTGATCCTGTTGACGGTATGGGTGTTTCTGTTCGCATTGCTGTTCATCGAGTTTTTGGGCGACACATCGGAGCTCGATCCCGTGCGCCACGATGCGGTGCTGGCGGTGGTCGAGCCTTTGCTCGATCGTCCCGCCGCGCTGCAGGAGGCGTTGACGCGCATCGACCTGTCTCGCCGATCCGAGGGGCAGCAACCTGACGAACCGCATTGGCGCGTGAACACGATGGTGTGGGATGGCTCGAAACTGCTGTTCGTCTCGCCCGGTCTTGCAGCGCCGATCGTTCAGGTCGCCACAGACCGGATCGAAACCCTGACGGTGAACGGCGAACGCTGGCGTGCCCGCACGCGTTCAGACCCATCGGGGACCCTGCGTGTGACTTTTGCGATCTCCAGCGAACCTTGGCGCGGCATGTTGACACCGGCTTCCAGTGGCCTGCTGTTCTTGCCGCTGTTGATCAGTGCGCCGCTGCTGATCCTGCCCGCGTTGGGAGCGGTATGGCTTGCGCTTCGGCCCTTGCGTCGCCTGAGCGAAGAAGTCGCGCGGCGCGGCATTGACGATCTCGATCCCTTGCATTTTCAATCGCAGCTTCGCGAACTCACGCCACTGGCAAGGTCCATCAATCGATTGCTGCAAAGCGTCAGGGATGGCGTGTCCAGGGAGCGCAGCTTCATCGCCGATGCCGCCCATGAGCTGCGCACACCGGTAGCGGCGATGCAGGTCCACGCGCAGGCGCTGCAGAGCCTGTCACTGCCGGTTCCTCTGGTCGAGCGGCTGAACGCACTGGTGGGCTGCAGCGAACGCGCATCGCGATTGGTGGAGCAAATGCTGACACTGATGCGGGCCGATGCCGGGAAATCTGCGCTTGGCATGCAGATTCTGGAAATCGACAAGCTGCTGCAGCAACGCCTCGGCTACCAGGAAGGATTGGCGCGCGCCCGTGGCGTAGAACTCGACCTCGACGCCGAAGGCCCCATGTTGCTGTGGGCCGACCGCCAAAGCGTGGAATCGCTCATCGACAACCTCGTGGACAACGCCATCAAGTACAGCCCACCGGGCGGTCTGGTGAGTGTCCGCGCCTACCGGAACGAGGCCGCACGCACGATGGTGATCGAAGTGATGGATGAGGGCCCGGGCATTGAGCCGATCTGGCGCGAGCGCGTGTTCGACCGGTTCTTTCGTGCGCCGGATCAAACAGTTGCTGGCAGTGGTCTGGGGTTGGCCATCGCAGCAGCGGTCGCTCGGCAGCATGGGGCGGGGATCGTCTGCGACGCGGCGATCGACGGACGCGGTCTGTGCGTGCGGGTCACGTTTCCTGAGCGGATGCTTGCGGTGTCTGGCGCATGAGCTTCTGCTGAAAGACTACACTTTCGCGTTATTCGAAACCTTTGGATGGAGGTAAGGCGCGGGTTTGACACACCAGATTCCCGCCTTATTTTTGCTTTGACAGACCTAGAGCGAAACCGTTTGATTGCGCGCTTTTTTTCTCGGCCCGTGCTGCTCGACATTGCACGGCGGGGTACGGCCGCTCATGTCGTCGAGGAACTGAAAAAGTTGGGAGTTGACGCAGGCGTCTCAGGGGCTTCGGCGGCCGATTTTTTTGAGGCCTCTTTTGACGCCGTTGATTCCGCCTACCGTTGTGAATATGTCTACAAAACAGCCATAGCGAATCGAATCGTTTTTGGCCGCCATAGTCCAAGAACCTCCAGCTTGCACATAGAACTTCCTGTCGCTGGTTCGATTGTCGATGCCGCTGTTTTCAACGGCGTTTCAACGGCTTATGAAATAAAGACCGAGTACGACAGTCATCGACGGCTGAAAACACAGACCCCTGCTTATTTGAAAGCTTTTGAGCGAGTCTTTGTCGTTTGTCACCCCAGCGCAGCTGAATACTATGCAGGGGTGTTGGATGAACGGGTGGGGGTGTTGATTCTCAATGAGAACAATCAGTTGAAGGAAATTCGCTCCTCCTCCGCTGACGTTTCGAGAATTGACCCGAGCGTTGTGTTCAGGATGCTGAGGCGTGAAGAATTCATCAAGGCGGTGCAGGATAAATGGGGCCCGCAACCGGAAATGTCCAACGGGTTGATTCATTCGCACTATTCCCATTGGTTTCTTCAGCTTTCAAGCGAAGAGGCGCATCGGATACTCGTGAAGGCCATGAAGGCGCGAACGACAGGGGCTGATGATGTTGAATTCTTGAGCGCCGTTCCCAGGAGCCTTCGAGCGCTGGCATGTGCCACACCTTTGTCAAGGCCGCAGCGGCATAAGTTGTTGTCGGCGCTTGCG
>CALMCS010000148.1 GCA_937862875.1 uncultured Comamonadaceae bacterium | reverse complement strand
TCGCTGCAAACGCTGAGCCATCGCACGGAAAAGCTGCTCCAGCTCTCGCGCGCCGAGTCGAGTGCCCCTTTCACCCACGAGAACGTGGATCTGGTCGAGTTGGCGAATGCGGTCCTGCGGGAGTTCTGGCGGGACGACCAGGCCTCCGAGCGCCTCGATCTCATCACGCCCTCTCCCGCCGAGCTGCTGAGCCGGCCCTCGGTGTGCAAGGGCGACGTCGATGCGCTGGCCATCGTGCTGCGCAATCTGGTGGAAAACGCGCTCAGCTATGCCGAGTCGGGCACCGTCGACATCATCGTGGGCCCGGGCTGCGAGCTGGCCGTGCGCGACCAGGGGCGCGGGGTGTCCCCGGAAAAGCTCGAAAAACTCAAGAAACGCCATGTTCGCCAAAGCGCGCTGCGCACCGGCTACGGACTTGGTTTGTCGATTGTGTCCAGCATTGCGCAAAAGCACGACGCCGAATTGATTCTGACCTCACCGCTTCCCGGCCAGGACTTTGGCTTCGAGGCACGCCTGATTCTGCAGCCCGCAAATTGAATTTGCGAATACTGTTTTAGAGGCAAATAGAGCCAGAAAGTCACCTTTCGGACAACAAACGACACGCCCGTTCGATTTGAAAAGCGCGTCATGAATACAATCATCCGATCAGCCTGAGCTGCGAAGACAGCAACTGGCACTCGATTTCCAATTTCCCAAGCAAACGAGACACCCATGACGAACGACGAGATCCTGGCCCAATACGGCCCCCGAGAGGCAATGGAATACGACGTAGTGATCGTTGGAGCAGGCCCCGGCGGCCTGGCTACCGCGATCCGCCTGAAGCAGCTGGCAGCTGCCAAGGGCCAAGAGCTTTCCGTTGTCGTACTGGAAAAAGGCTCCGAGCCAGGCGCCCACGTGTTGTCCGGCGCGATCATGGATCCCCGCGCGCTCACCGAGCTGATTCCCGACTGGAAAGCCAAGGGTGCCCCCCTCCATCAAGAAGTCACCGACGATGCGATGGTGTTCCTGGGCGAGAAGTCGTCCTTCCGCACCCCCAACTTCGTGCTGCCCGCCTGTTTTCAGAACCACGGCAACTACATCGTCAGCCTCGGCAACGTCGTGCGCTGGATGTCGGAACAAGCCGAAGCCCTCGGCGTGGAAATCTTCCCGGGCTTCGCAGCCGCTGAAATCGTCTACAACGACAACGGCTCGGTCAAGGGCGTGGCCACCGGCAACATGGGCGTGGGCAAGGACGGCGAACCCACGGCCGAATTCCAGCTCGGCATGGAACTGCACGGCAAGTACACGATCTTCGCCGAAGGCGCGCGTGGCAATCTGGGCAAGCAACTGATCTCCAAGTTCAAGCTCGACGAAGGCCGCGATCCGCAGACCTACGGTTTGGGCATCAAGGAATTGTGGGAAATCGATCCCAAGCGCCACCAACCCGGCTTTGTGCTGCACACCGCCGGCTGGCCGATGGACAACAACACCTACGGCGGCGCGTTCCTCTATCACATGGAGGACAACAAGGTCACGCTCGGTTTCATCACCGGTCTCGACTACGCCAACCCCTACCTCAGCCCGTTCGAGGAAATGCAGCGTTGGAAGACCCATCCCAACATTCGCTACTACCTCGAAGGCGACGAATCCAAGGGCATCAAGCCCGCCAAGCGTCTGGGCTATGGCGCGCGCGCCATCGCTGCAGGTGGCTTGATGAGCCTGCCCAAATTCGTGTTCCCGGGCGGCGCGCTCGTGGGCTGCGATGCCGGTTTCCTGAATGTCAGCCGCATCAAGGGCAGCCACGCCGCGATCAAGACCGGCATGATGGCCGCCGAAGCCGCGTTTGACGCCATCGGCGCTGGCCGCCAGGGCGACGAACTGAGCGCCTACCCAACCGCGTTCGAGAACAGCTGGCTGTACACCGAGCTGAACAA
>CALMCS010000147.1 GCA_937862875.1 uncultured Comamonadaceae bacterium | reverse complement strand
CTGTTGCGCCTGACGCGCTGGTTGAGTCTCGTGCGCCGCAGGCGCGACCCCAAGAGCGGACGCATCCTCGGCAACCTCTACGTCCTGCACGACGAGCCCCTGACCCCGTTCGAGGCGATGCAGCTCGACCCGGACTACTTGCAGCTCGTCAGCCACACCCTGGGCCATTCGGCGAGGGCCGTTCAGGTCGTGGGCTTGCACACGCTCAAGGAGATCGCCGAAGACCCGTTGCTGTCTGGCCGCATGCTGCCCTCGCGGCTGCAGGTCCTTGCCGAACGCCTCGCAAGCCAAGGCATTGGGTCGCAGGAGAGTTATCCACAGGAGGACACGGTTCACGATTCCGAAGAAGGGGCGCCGAGCCTTCTTCGGAATTCTGATCGGCCCTCTTCGGATTCCGAAGCAGGGCCGAAACCCGCGTCAGACGGCGCTCTTCGGAATCCGAAGCAGGACCGTACTGTACGTAGTAGTCGTATTAATGAAGTACGTACTACCGCGCGTGAGCGTGGGCAGGCGCGCGCGATGCCGGGAGTTCGTCTGCCTGATCGCTTTCTCGGCTTGAAAGATGAACAGCAGGCCGGCGCCATGGTGGCATTGCAGCAGGTCGATGCCCCGCTACGCCAGGCCGTGCTGGACGAATGGGCGGATCGCTGTCGTGGCAGCACCATCCGCAACCCGGCAGGCTACCTGTTCGGCATCATCCAACGTGCCATCCGTGGCGAGTTCAACGCATGGGCCAGGCAAGCTGGGTCAGCACCGCCACCTGCCCCTGCACGAGATGCACCGCCTGAGCCACCGCGCAATGTAGTTCCGCCCGAGGTAGCCCGGCAGCACATCGACCGGCTGCGCGACCTTCTGCGCAGTAGCTGAGCGCGACGAGCGACAAGGGCGTGAAGCAGACGCCCGTGGCCGTCAGTAGAGCTATCCCCTGGGGATAGATGTGATGCAAGGCGTAACACCGAAAGACACAGGCTGGGTGCTTCTGTCCACGGTGCTGCAGTAGCGTCCGGTTCCTGAGCGCACCCACCATCTGCGCGAGCAGCGCTCTGTGGCGTTTGATGGAGCTATCCCCTGGGGATAGCTCGCATTGCGGGCCGCCACCACCACGACAACCGGGGACCAGTTCATTTCGGTTTGTTGACTGACTGCCTTCCGCTGCATGCCGATCCTGACCGCTCCTTTTCCCAAGCGAGCGGACACCATGGCAACCAACGAACCTTTGCAACTCAATCTCGGCTCTTTGCGCAGCGCGATGTCGCTGACGCTTCACACCCACCACGCCTCGCGCATCTGGCATGGCCGCGCCGCCACCGAAGGGCGACCCGGCATCGTCGGCCTGAACGGCTACATCGCCGTGATGAACAAGATGAAGCGCGGCTCGGAACAGGATGACCCGTACAGCGACTGGTGGATGTTGCGCATCGAGGAAAAGCTCGACCAGGCCAAGACCACGTTGCAATCGCTGCGCGAGCAGGTGGACCAGGCATTGGCCGGCGTGCCTGCGGCGTTGAGCCTGGGCGAGAACCTCAACGTGCAACCGGTGAAGCTCCCCTTGTTCGTGAACGCGCAACTTGGCTTTGCCGCGGTCTATCTCCTGGCCGACTATGACGACATCGCCCGCAAGCTGATCCTCGCCCATCACACCGCGCTGATCGATCGCTCGACATTGGAGCGCTGGCTCAACGAAGGTGCCCACACGCTGCGCAGCCTGTTCAGCCTGGCCCAGCAGTACCGCTACTCGGGATGCACCCGCGACGACTTCGCGGCCAAGAACGCCGCAGCGCGGGCGGCGCTGGAGAAGTTCGGCGACCTGCCGCAGGACGTGCTCGAAGGCACTCGCCGCTCGAAGTTTGCGCCGCCCGTCGTGCGCCGCGGCCTACAACAGCGCAGTGATAGCGCTTCCGCAGCCGCACCTCCCAGCGACGAAGGCACTGCCGCCGATCCGGCCGAGGCCAGCACCGGCGAGGACGAACAGGCATGAGCGACCCGAACCGCGAACCTCGCTACTTCCGTGGTCTGGAACAGCCAGCCTTCATGCGGCTGGAACACGCGGCCTCTCTAAAAGGCCTTTTAAAGCCTTTTAAAGGTAAAGGGGACTTCGAGGCCTGGGCCAGCCAGTGCTTCGCCATGCGCGACGAGTTGATTGCCCTGGCGCAGCGACAGGTGCTGCCACAGGCGTGCGGGCATCCCTTCCACCTGCTTCCCGTCGAGCTGGCCCAGCAGATAACTGGCGCGGGAACGACGTTCCTTCGCTGGCGCAAGCACGACCGCTCGGCCATGGGCGTGGCGCTGTGGCAGGAACTGGTGGCGAGCACCAGCACGCCGGTCAACCTGCTGGCCGACCTGCACGCGATCGAGTTACAGCGCATCACGTTGAACATGCAGATCAGCCTGCTGCACACCTTGGGCAGGCAGGCGCAGGAATGCGCCAGCAAAGCGGCCGAAGCGGACAACGCATACCTGCGCCGGCTCAAGTCCACCCCAACCGCAATGCGCGATCGGTGATTGCGCCAGACATCCCAGCACGCACCCGGCGCCGATGAGGCACGGGTATTTCAACCACCACGGAGATCACATCATGAGCACGCATTTTTCTGGCGAAGGCAATATCGGCTCGCCACCGGAGTACCGCGAATTCCCCAATGGCAACGACGAGCCCAACCGCCTGCTGCGCCTGAACGTCTATTTCGACAACCCCGTTCCCAAGAAGGATGGCACCTTCGAGGACCGCGGCGGCTTCTGGGCGCCGGTGGAAATCTGGCACCGCGACGCCGAGCACTGGAAGGACCTGTACCAGAAAGGCATGCGCGTGCTGGTCGTCGGCCGCATGGAGCGCGAACCCTGGACGGACAACGAGGATCAGCCGCGCGAGACCTGGCAGATCAACGCGCGCAGCGTCGGCATCCTGCCGTACCGCATCGAGTCCGTGGCCCTCAG
>CALMCS010000146.1 GCA_937862875.1 uncultured Comamonadaceae bacterium | reverse complement strand
GGGCCGGGTGCCACGCGAAAAGAAAGCCTGAGTTACAGCGACTCAGACAGAGACAAAGATAGAAACAGCGTCCGCATCACGGAGGCGTGTTCGCCGCCTCCAGATTGATCTGAACAGTGATCTCATCGCTCACCATCGGGATGAAGCTGTTCACACCAAACTCGCTGCGCTGAAAGGTCGTGCTGGCGTTGAGCCCAATACCGCTGGCATTGCCCAGCGGGTAACGCCCTACCTTGTTGATCACCGCGGTCAATACCACTTCCTTGCGCACGCCCTTCAAATAAAGCCAGCCGGTGACCCGCAGGCGCTTGTCGCCCAGAGGCTCGACCTTGGTACTCTCGAAGGTCGCCTCGGGGTAGCTGGAGGCGTAGAGCAAGTCATAGCGCTTCAACAAGTCGGTCATGACGGTCGAAAACGCATTCAGCCCGGACATGGGCAGCGTCACCTTGACGCTCGAAGCCGCGACGTTGTCGGCGTCATAGACAACCTGACCGCGCGCATCGCCAAAGTGAGCGGAGGGATTGGAAAATCCCAGATGATTCCACGACACCATCACCATGGTGTGCGAGGCATCGATCTCGTAGGTGACGGGCGCTGCGTTGGCCTGTACCGAAGACAACCACAGCGCGAGCAACGATAGATAACGCTTCATCCTGAACACCCCTGAAATGGCTTTGGTGTGACGACTGCCGTTCTGCAGCGGGATTGATTGTCACACCAAAGCGCGGGGATCAGCTCACGGCTTCGCTGGTCGTCTGCCCAATGACTGCCAGCACATTGCGCGCCGCACCCAATCCCATGTTCACGTAGGCATCGCCGGTCACGCCACCGATGTGGGGACTGAGAATGAACCCGGGCTGGTTCTGGAACGGATGGTTTGCCACCATCGGCTCCACGGCAAAACTGTCGAGGCCCGCGCTGTGCACCTGACCGCTCTGCACCGCGCCCAACAAGGCCGCCTCGTCGATCAATCCACCGCGCGCCGTGTTCACGATGATCACTCCGCGTTTGCAACGCGCCAGAATTTCGGCATTGATCAACTGGCGGTTGTTTTCCGTGAGCGGGCAATGCAGCGAGATCGCGTCGGCCTCGCGCCAGATCGTTTCCAGATCGGCGCGCTCCACGCCCTCGGGCATCTGCTGCGCATAAGGATCAAAGCCCAATACCCGCATGCCCAGAGCCGAGGCCATGCGTGCAAAACGCTGGCCGATGGCACCCAGTCCGATCAGGGCGATGGTGCGACCGCCCAGCTCGATGCTTTTATGCGTCGCCTTGTCCCAGTGACCGGCGTGCATGCGCGCGTTCAGGTGCGGCACGGACTTGGCGCAGGCCAGCAGCAGCGTCAAGGCCTGTTCTGCCACGGCCGCCGCATTCGCACCCACGGCGGCCAGCACCTCGATATCGCGGGCCTGTGCTGCCACCTTGTCGATGGTATCGGTGCCGCTGCCGTGCTTGGAAATCACTTTGAGGGACGGTGCGGCATCCATCGCGGCGGCGCCGACCTTGCTGTAGCGGACGATGATTGCGACGGGATCGTGCTTTTGGCACAGCGCCACAATGTCCGCTTCGCTCGGCGTTTTACCCGCGTAGACGATGTTGTAACCTGAGAGCAGTTCCAGCGCCTCGGGAGCCAGATCGGCCGCAGTGATCAGAATGTTGCCAAGGCTCATAGTGCCTCCCCGTCCTTGAGCACGCCAGCGGCGCGCAATGCGGCAGGCAACCACTTGGATTCGGTGTCGCCACGTGCGATGGCCTCGATGCGGGCCGCTTCGTCGGCCACTTTCTTCACCGCGAGCGGCATCATGGCGGGCGCTTTTTCGCGCTCGATCACCACCACGCCATCCGCATCGGCCACCACCAGATCGCCGGGGTTCACCGTCACGCCACCCGCAGAGATCGGGTGATTGATGCGACCGGGCACCAGTTTGGTAGGTCCTGCGGGATTGAAGCCCGCGCTGAACACCGGAAAGCCCAGGTCCAGCAATTCGAGTCGATCCCGGATGGCTCCGTCGACGATCACGCCGCCGAGCCCCTGCTTCTTGCAGGCGCTGAGCATCAGCGTGCCCATGAGCGCGGCGGTCTGGTCGCCCTTGCCGTCGATCACCAGGATGTCGCCCGGCTTGGCCAGTGCAATGGCGGCGTGGATCATCAGGTTGTCGCCGGGGCGTACTTCTACGGTGAAGGCCGGGCCTGCGAGCTTCATGCCCATGTCGACGGGCGCGACACGGGCGTGCATCGTGCCGCGGCGACCCGACACATCAGAAAGAATGGCCGCCTGAAATTCGGCTGCCTGTTTCACCACATCGGCGCTCACGCGCTCAAATTCACGGACGACTTCGGGGAGTTGGTTCATGGAATTCACCGTCTTCAATAGACAAAGGAAAGGTATCCCCTCGCCTTCAAGCAAGGGAAAATCTCAAATATTCAAAGCAATGGAAACGAAAGGATGGACCGAAAAATCAGTCCAGGCTGGCACCCGATTCCTTGACGATCTTTCCCCAACGCGGCACTTCGGCGCGCAGGAACTGGTCGAACTTTTGCGATGTACCGCCCAGCACATCGCCGCCTTCGGTGCGCAGCTTTTCGATCACATCGGGTTGCTGAAGCGCCTCATTGAACGCCTTGTTGAGTTGCTGCACGATGGCGGCGGGCGTGCCGGCCGGGGCCAGAACGCCGTACCAGGAAATGGCTTCAAAGTCCTTGTAGCCCAGCTCGGCCAGCGTGGGGGTGTCCGGCAATTGCGAGGAACGCGTTTTCGAGGTCACGACCACGGCGCGCAGCTTTCCATTGCGCACCTGCCCGATCAGCGTCGGCACCGCAGACATGTACAGATCGATATTGCCGCCCACCAGATCGGTCATCGCCTGCGCTGCGCCCTTGTACGGCACATTGCGCAATTCGATACCCGCCGCCTTGGTGGCCTGTGTGCCCGCCAAATGCGCCACGGTGCCATTGCCGGAATAACCCAAGGTGATCGCATCGGGCTTGGCTTTGGCGGCGGCCACCAACTCGGGGAAGGTCTTGTAGGGTGAGTTGACCGCTGCGGCCATCACGATGGGCGCGGACGACACCAGAACCACCGGCACCAGATCTTTCAACGAGTCGTACGGCAGCTTGGAATACAGCCACGGATTGATCGCCAGATTGCTGGTCTGACCCATCACCAGCGTGTAGCCATCAGGAGCGGCCTTGGCGACTGCGTCGACACCCAGATTGCCACCGGCACCCGGGCGGTTATCGATGACGATGCTCCACTTGTGTTTGTCCGCCACCTTCTGGGCAACAGTGCGGGCAATCATGTCCGTGCCGCCGCCTGGTGGGAACGGAACAATCAGACGAATCGGCTTGGCGGGATAGGCACTCTGCGCCCATGCGGACGCGGCAGGCAGTGCAGCGGCGGCAACGCCCAAGACAGCGGCAACGGCCAGATGAACGCGGCTGCGTGCGGAAAAAGTGAGTTTTTGAGTCGTCATGTGTGTTGTCTCCTGTCTTCAAGAATGAATCCGGGCCGGTCCCAGAACATGGGCGGACTTTAAGAAAGAGTTTCACTCCGTACAATAGCGTTTCGCACAACGAAACGAATTGCACCGTGAGAAACACACCAAGCAAGCCAAACGCCCCGGTTTCAACGGGCTCGGACAACGCCGAAATGGCCGCTGAAACGCCAACAGCACGGGTACCCGCGTCCGCCGGTGGCGTGATCGCCGTCACACGCGCGCTTCAACTGCTGGAAGCGTTCAACCTGGGGGAATCGCATTTGTCGCTGGCAGAACTCAGCCGCCGCTGCCAACTGCACAAGACCACGGTGCTGAGATTGGCGCGCACGCTGGCGCTGTCGGGCTACATGGTTCAACGTGACGATGGAGAGTGGCGCCTCGGGCCTTCAGCGGGCTGGTTGGGTGCCCGTTATCAGGCCGGATTCGATGTGCAGAATGAGCTCGAACCCGCACTGCGCGAGCTCACGCAGCAAAGCGGTGAAAGCGCGGCGTTCTACGTACGCGAGGGCAATGTGCGAACCTGTCTGGTGCGCGTCGAAGGCCCGCAGGCGCTGCGTCATCACGCACGCATGGGCGAAGGTTTGCCGCTCGATCAGGGCTCTCCGGGTCACGTGCTGTTGGCGTTTTCGGGCCAGCCCGGCGACATCTACGAACAGATTCGCAAGCGCGGATACCACTGGTCGATTGGCGAGCGCGAGCAAGGCGTATCGACCGTCTCCGCGCCGGTGTTCGGGCGCAACTGGCGACTGCTCGGCTCGCTGTGCATTTCAGGGCCCGCATCCCGCTTGCCGGTGGAGCGCCTGCAGGAGCTGGCACCCACGGTCATCGCGGCGGCCAATCGCCTCTCCTACATGCTGTCGGCCAATACCAGCGCGCCGCTTCAAACGCGCAGCGGGTATTGGCACCCCTGATTGTTCCGTTCAGAACTCAGTTTGCGAACCCGCCGCCGGCTTCGCCTGAGCCACGGCCCCAGCTCTGCATTGCGCGAAGATGTCGAGCGTGGGTTCGTAGCTGGGCGACTTGACGTCCAGAATGCCGAGCATGGAGTGATAGAGGTTGTCGTGCGTGTACGGCGTATCGGCCGTGCCCTTCAGACATTGCTCTGACAGGTGACCGCGTTTCAGCAGATCGGCGTCCAGCCACGCGACCATGGGCACGTGTTTCTGTACTTCGGGGGCGATGCTGTAGGGCAAGCCGTGCAGGAACTGGCTGTATTCGCCCAGCGACTCGCCGTGGTCGCTCAGGTAGAGCATGCCGGTGTCATAGGTACTCGATTGGGTCTTGAGCCAGTCGATGGTTCTGCCGAGGAACTTGTCGGTCTCGAGAATCGAGTTGTCGTAGGCGTTCATCAGCTCGGTGTGCGCGCAGTCTGCGAGGACTTCTGTGGTGCATTCGGGCTTGAATTGCTTGGTCGATGCGGACGAACGTTTGGAATACGCGGGGCCGTGGCTGCCCATTTGGTGCAGCACCAACAAGACGCCATTGGCGCGCTTGTCCGCTGGAATCGCGGCGATGCGTTGGTCGATGTTGTCGAGCATCACCATGTCGCGGCATTCGCCGCTGGCGTCGCAGTATCGCTTGCGCTGCTCGCTGTTCAGCCCATCGGAGGCCGAGGCATGTGGAACGCGGTCGCAGACGCCCTTGCAGCCGGATTGGTTGTCGACCCACAGGACATACATGCCGGCGGCCTGGACCACGTCGAGCAGCGTTTCGTAGTCATCCTTGCGGGACTCGAAAGCTTTTTTGCCCAAGGGCGAGAACATGCAGGGCACGGACGCGAGCGTGCTGGTGCCGCAGGAGTGCACATCTTTCCAATTGACGACATCGCGCGCGGCCAGCTGCGG
>CALMCS010000145.1 GCA_937862875.1 uncultured Comamonadaceae bacterium | reverse complement strand
GATGTGTTCGTGCAGGTCAACACCTCGGGCGAGGCCAGCAAGTACGGACTGTCGCCCGAGGGTGTGCAGGACTTCCTCAAGAAGTTGTCCGCATTCCCGGCGCTGCGCGTGCGTGGATTGATGACGCTGGCGTTGTTTTCTGCCGAGGCGGAGCGGGTGCGCCAGTGCTTCACCCTGCTTCGCAGCTTGCGCGACCAGTTGCGGCAAAGCGCGCCAGCGGGCGTCGGGCTGGACGAGTTGTCCATGGGCATGTCCGGCGATTTCGAGATCGCCATTGAGGAAGGCGCCACGGTGGTGCGCGTCGGGCAAGCTATTTTTGGTGCGCGCGCCATGCCGGACAGCTACTACTGGCCGACAGAGACAGCGGGGACGCCGCCATGACCGACACACCGTCTCCTGCCCTGCAGCCGCTGCGGCCCGACGTGGTTTCGGTGCAATCGCAAGTGGTCTATGGCCGGGTGGGCAACAGCGTGGCGGTTCCAACCTTGGAGTCGCTGGGCCTGTCGGTGGCGGCCGTGCCCACCGTCGTGTTCAGCAACACGCCGCACTACCCGACGGTGCACGGTGGTGCGCTTCCCATCGAATGGTTCGAGGGGTACTTGCAGGACCTGTCGGCACGCGGCGCGCTGCATGCCCTGCGCGCCGTCCTGGTCGGCTATCTGGGCAATCCGGGGCAAGCCGAGGTGCTGGCCCGCTGGACGCAAGCCTTGCAGGCCGCGCGCGCGGATCTGCGCGTGGTCATCGACCCCGTGATGGGCGATCACGACCACGGCATCTATGTCGATACCGGTATGGCCGACGCCTACCGCCAGCTTTTGCTGCCGCTGGCCCATGGACTGACCCCGAACGGCTTCGAGTTGGCGCAACTGACAGGCCGCCCGGTCGATGACATGGAGAGTGTCGTCACTGCGGCCCGCACCTTGCTGACGGGCCGCACCCAGTGGGTCGCGGTGACCAGTGCGGCGCCGGCTACCTGGGCGGACGGCGAAATGCAGGTCGCGTTTGTCACCCGCACGCAAGCCCACGTCATCACGCATGCGCGCATAGACGCCGTGCCCAAAGGAACCGGCGATCTGTTCGGCGCTGCTCTGACGGGGCATTGGCTCAACGGTGCCACCTTGCCCGAAGCCATCGCCAGAGCTTGCCAAATGATCGTACAGGCGCTGCGCCACACCCACAACGCGCAATGCGCCGAATTGGTGCTGCCGAGCCGAGTGGCCAGTCCCCAAGCCAACAGCCAGACCCACGCACGCGAACTGGTGCGTATCCGCCAAGCGTTTTCTGAATCTCATTGGAGTCATCGTTCATGCAACACACCCCTTCCCACTTGATGCGGGCCTATGCCCGCCAACCCGTCTCATTCGCACGCGGCA
>CALMCS010000144.1 GCA_937862875.1 uncultured Comamonadaceae bacterium | reverse complement strand
GCTGGCAGCCGATGGTGAAATACGCCATCTCAACAAACTGCACCGCCTGATCACCGGATCGCGCTGCTCACCGGAAAGTAAATGGTTAAAGCTTCTGGCCGGGCTGCTCGAAAAATCGGGCATCGATTTTGTGCTGTCGGCGGATGTTGAGCAAGCGATGTGGGACAAAATTGTTTTCCTCTCGACCCTCGCGGGGGCGACCTGCATGCTGCGCGCCAGTATCGGCGACATCATGCATACGCTGGCTGGGGAATCATTCATCAATGCGTTGCTGGCCGAATGCGCTGAAATTGCACGGGCCAGCGGGCATGTGCTGGCTGCGGCTCAACTGTCGACCTATCGCGCTCAATTGACCGATCCGGGTTCGGCGCTGTCGTACGGCTACGACTTCGTCTGCAACGGCAATGAGGTCGGTGGCGGCTCGATCCGTATCCACCGCAAGGACGTCCAGGAGCGCGTGTTCTCCGTGATGGGCCTGAGCGACGAGGAGGCGCAGGAGAAGTTCGGCTTCCTGCTCGACGCCTTCGCCTTCGGCGCCCCGCCGCACGGTGGCATCGCCTTCGGTCTGGACCGTCTCGTCATGCTGCTGGGTGGCTTCGACACCATCCGCGACGTCATCGCCTTCCCGAAGTCGGGCGGCGGCTTCGACCCGCTGACCGCCGCCCCGGCGCCGATCACGCCGCAGCAGCGCAAGGAGGCCGGTGTCGATGCCAAGCCCGTCGTCAGGGGCGAGGAGAAGGGCAAGGCCGACGAGGCCAAGGACGCCGAGAAGGCCGACGCCGAGAAGAAGTGATCCATCGCTGACGGCTCTTCGTCACGGCAGTTGGGCCCGATCCCCGCGTGGGGGTCGGGCCCAATGGTTCGTCCGTGGCAGGATCGAGGGATGTTCATCGCAGCACTCGTCCTCGCCGGGTTGGCGGCTGTCCTCCACATCATCATCTTCGAGATGGAGTCGATCTCCTGGACGGGTGCACGCGCCCGGGCGGCCTTCGGGATGGACGAGCATGAGGCTGAGGCCACTCGCGAGATGGCCTTCAACCAGGGCTTCTACAAC
>CALMCS010000143.1 GCA_937862875.1 uncultured Comamonadaceae bacterium | reverse complement strand
GCGGAAGTGCAAAGCGCATTTGGATTGCCGCTGACCACCTCGGACGGCGAGCCGCTGTCGCGCCCGTAAATCGCGACGGTCTGGCGCATGACGCTTTTCCGTGCCAACAGCCGCGCCGAGCTTCAGCAGCGCGAATGGTCGCTGCTCACCATTCTGCTGCTGAGTCTGGTCACCTGGCTGTGCGTGACCCACGCCCTGCAACGTGTTGATCACCTGATCCACGATGCGGGCGGACGCCTGCACGCACCCAAGGCCAATCCGAACATCGTGATCGTGGCCATCGACGATCGCAGCATCGAAGCCATCGGCCGCTGGCCGTGGCGGCGCGCGCTGCACGCGCAGCTCATCGACAACATCTCGCACCACGCCCCCAAGGCGATTGGCTTCGACGTGCTGTTCGCCGAAGAAGACGCCGATTACCCCGGGGACGATCTGGTGCTCGCCAGCTCCATCGCCCGCAGCGGCCGCGTGGTGCTGCCGCTCACGCGCCGCGCCGACCATTGGCAGGCCTCCATCGATGCCCCGCTGCCCCTGATTCGCGAGGGCGCAGCGCAGCTCGGCCATGTCCACGTGCAGGTCGACTCCGACGGTGTGGCCCGCCGACTCTTTCTCTACGAAGGCCCACAGGAATCGCCCCGGCCGCACTTCAGCCTCGCAATGCTGTGCGCCGCCGGAGAGACCTTGGAGGGCTGCGATGGCTCCCGCGTGCCCGGACCCGGCAAGCACTGGGTGCAGGAAAAGCTGCGCGTGATCCCGTTTGCCTCGGGTCCCCGCGATGCGCCCGTCTTCACCACTTTTTCCTATATCGACGTGCTCATGGGCAAGGTGCCGTCTGCCGTATTCGATGGCAAGTACGTACTCATCGGCGCGACCGCCACGGGACTCGGCGACATGTTTGCCGCCCCGGTGGGCCCCGAGGCCGATCGGATTCCGGGCGTCGAACTCGTCGCACATGTACTGAGCTCGCGGCTCGATGGCATTCGCATCATTCCAGCCCCGTTGTCCTGGAACCTCGTCTTCAATCTGCTGCCCGTCGCCGCGGCGCTGATGGCGGTGCTGCTGCTCGGCCCGTTCACCGCCCTGCTGGCCTGCGGCATGATGTTCTTCGCCATGCTGCTGCTGGGCGCGGGCGTGACGCTGGCCACCGGCTGGCAATTCTCGCCGGCCGCCGGAATGTTGGGCGTGCTGCTGTGCTACCCGCTCTGGAGCTGGCGCCGCCTGAGCGCCGCAGCGATTTTCCTGAGCAAGGAGATGCGCGATCTCATGCAGGATGGCGTCAAGCTGCCCAAGCCCGTGCCGGTGCGCCCGAACCGCATCCTGCCCAGCGATTTTCTGGAGCGCCGCATTCACGCGGTCGAACAGGCCACGCAGCAGCTGCGCGAGCTGCACCACTTCGTGAGCGACAGCCTGCGCCAACTGCCCTCGCCGACGTTTGTCTGCGACAGCCTCGGCATCATCACCCTCGCCAACGCCGCCGCCGCGCGTCTGGTGGAAGACACGACCAACGACCCGGTCGGCCACGCGCTCGCCGAGCTGTTCGCCGACCTCGTGCACACCGAATCGAACGCCCCCCTGCTGCCGCTCAACCCGCTCAAGTGGGGCGAGATTCCCAGCCAGCAGGAGTGCCGCGATGAACAGGGCCGCTTCTTCCTGCTGCTGTGCAAGCCCTTCGCTGCCAGCTCGACGCCCGGTTGGTTGATCACGCTGGTCGACCTCACCGACATGCGCCGCGCGCAAAAGCAGCGCGACGAGGCACTGAACTTCATCTCGCACGACATTCGCTCGCCCAACGCATCGATCATCACGCTGCTGGAAATGCACCGTGAATATCCCGATCAGGTGCCGCTCGAACAACTGCTGCCGCGCATCGAGCGCTATGCGCAGTCATCCCTGTCGATGGCCGAAGGCTTTGTGCGCCTGGCCAGCGCGCAGTCGCAGACCTTCCGTTTGACCACGTTCGATCTTGCCGCGCTGCTGGAAGAAAGCGTGGACGACGCCTGGGCCAGCGCGCGGGACAAGCAGCTGCAGGTGCGCATCGATGAAAAGCCGGACGTCGCTCCCTGCTGGGGCGACCGCAGCATGATCAGCCGCGCCATCGGCAATCTGATGAGCAACGCCCTCAAGTTCAGCCCGCCGGGCGCGAGCGTGCATTGCACGCTTTCGGCAGCAAACGGCGAATGGGTCCTTGGCATTCGCGATCAGGGGCCGGGCATTCCGGAAGATCAGCGGGCATCGCTCTTCAAGCCGTTCCGCCGTTTGCACGAGGGCAGCCATCCGGGAGTGGGTGGGATTGGTTTGGGTCTGGCGTTGGTGCAGACCGTGGTGCAGCGGCATTCGGGCCGCATCGAGGTGAGCGGCGAACTTGGCTCGGGGACCCAATTCACGCTGTACCTGTCGCAGGCGATTCCCGATGGCCAGGAGGCCATGGCGTGAACTGCACTCCATTCTTCACCTGAGGATGGCGGGCGAACCTACCGGGATGTAGGATAATTCGCCCCTTCAATGGTTTGCGCATACGAAAAAGCCTCAGAGCATTTCTACTCTGAGGCTTGTCGTTATGGTGCGGCTGGCAGGAATCGAACCCACGACCCCTTGGTTCGTAGCCAAGTACTCTATCCAGCTGAGCTACAGCCGCCAAGACTCGAATTATAGCGAGGTTTTTTGGCCTGAAAGTGAAAACCGTCATTTTTTTCAAAAACAATGCGATTTCACTGAAAAGTCGAATCTGCTTTGACTTCCGCGCGGGTATCCAAATACAAATCCTCTTGCTAGCATCAGTAGAAAACAACGATGATGGTCTGGACAGTCGATCCTCAAGACTGCCCTATATTCACTGCCGTTGACATTGCCCTTAACGTGATGCGACTGGATGCGACAGGCGCGGGCTAACAGCCTCGAAGACATCGCTCCAATGGAAGACAAAAGACCGTCGGCAGTGCCTGCGGTCAAAGAGTGTGAGTGCAATAGAAGAGATGACGGATTCCCGTACCCCCCCGCAACCAGCGTCGCCATCGGGTGCGATGTGGGAGCAACTGTTTCATCGCAGCGCCAAGCCCGGCTTGAGCCTGCAGGGCCAGATTCGAGAGATGATGGTCGGAGCGATTCTTACCGGCGTGCTGACGCCCGGTGACCCCATTCCCTCCAGCCGCGAGCTGGCACGCCACCTGAGTGTGGGACGCATCACCGTCGTGCTGGCCTATCAGCAATTGACGGAAGAGTCGTTCTTGCTCAGCCGCCAGCGCAAAGGGCACTTCATTCACCCGGACGTGCTGCAAGGCCGCACCATCAAGCTGCTGCGCGCAGCCGCCAACACGAGCACACCCGACACCCCGATCATCACCCCCGCCGACTGGAGCCAGCGCCTGTGGCTGCGACCCAGTCAGCAGCGCAGCATCGTCAAGGCAGAAAACTGGCAGAGCTATCCCTATCCGTTTCTGTACGGTCAATTCGACAAGGACCTGTTCCCGACCGCCGCGTGGCGCGAGTGCTGCCTCAAGGCGCTGAGCGTGCTCGACATCCACCAGTGGGCGCCCGACCAGATCACGCGGGACGATGACAGCCTGATTCACGAGATCCAAACCAAGATCCTGCCGCGCCGCGGCGTCTGGGCCTCGCCCGAAGAAATCATCATCACCGTGGGCGCGCAACACGCGCTGTACATGGTGGGCGATCTGCTGCTGCGCGACGACTCCAACGTCGGCATGGAAGACCCCGGTTATCCCGATGCCCGCAACGTGTTCGCGAGCCGCACGTCGCAGCTGAAATTCATGCAGGTCGATGCCGAGGGCCTGCCGCTGTCCAGCGATCTGCGCGATCTCGACTATCTGTACGTCACCCCCAGCCACCAATGCCCGACCGGCGTGACCATGCCGCTCGAGCGCCGCCATGCGCTGCTGAACATGGCGCAGGAGGAAGACATCATCCTCATCGAGGACGACTACGAAAGCGAAAGCAGCTTCGACGACCAACCGGTCCCGGCCCTCAAGAGCCTCGACCGCAGCAATCGCGTGATCTATGTGGGCAGCCTCTCCAAGAGCCTGGCCCCGGGCCTGCGCATTGGCTACATCGTGGCCGCACCAGAATTGGTGCAGGAACTGCGCGCCCTGCGCCGCCTGATGATTCGCCACCCCACGACGTTTGTGCAGCGCACGCTGGCGATGTTTGTCTCGCTCGGCCACTACGAGGCACAACTGCGCCGACTGGCGCAGGCACAGAAGGAACGCCATGCCGCGCTCACGGCGGCGATGGCGGAGTACCTGCCGGAATGCCGCATCACGCCCGTGCGCGGCGGTGGTTCGTGCTGGGTGCAGTTGCCGGACCATGTGCCCGCGTTCGAGCTGGCACGCGTGGCCGCGGAGCATGGGGTGTTGATCGAGCCCGGAGATATTTTCTTCCGCTCGCCGGTAGCCCCGGCCAATTTCATCCGCATGGGATATCAATCCATACCCACCAACAAAGTAGCCCAAGGCGTCCAAGCCCTCGCAGAAGCTATGCGTAAGTTTTGATTTTTTTGTCTTGCTTGAACTAGCGCTATGACGAACTTCTTGTTCGTGCTTTGTTGGAGAGTTTTCGTTTTGAGATGACGATATAGGGCGCTATGCGTTGTTGCGATGCCTTGCCGTACAGGAGTACTGTCTGCGTCATCGACGCCTAGCCTAGCACCCTATCTCGTCATTCGGGGTCCCAGTTCTGGGGCTCAGCTCACTGCATCGTTGGGTGTTTGGATACCGAGGTCAAAAGCCAAAACCAAAACCAACACCAAAACCAAAATTCCAAACTGGATTTCGCTCATCCTTGTTCGGGATTCGTTCCAAGGTCTTGGTTCGCGTTTTTGTTTTTGTTTTTTTGTGCATGATGCGATCGTCACCACCACGATTCGCCGCCATGCCAACGCCTACCGACGAAGCCCTGCACTCCATCCTCGCCTTTGTCTCTGGCGCGCTGTCGCCTGTGGAGTTTGAGCAGCGGCTGTACCACTCCGTGGAGCTGGAATCTCTGTTGACTCAGGCCGTGCCGCCGCCGGATGCGCACACGGGTCATACGCTTTATCACTTCCTCATTGCACTGGATTTCAAGCAGCCCTTGCATGGGGTGATGCTGCACGATGCGTTGCAAACCTTTTTGTCCGATCGCGGCATTGCCTTCACGTCCTCCGACGCCCTGCTGCGCGAGCTCGAATTGATCGGCAAGGCCACGCCTGCATGGCTGGGTGGTGCTGGGGTGGATCCATACCTTTCGTCGTTGCTCGCGCAAGCCCCCGAAGCGTTCAATGCCGCGCAGCGCAAAGGCTGGTTGAAGCAGCAGATTCTGGAGCGCTTTCGATTCGACAAGCGCCCTCCCCGCTGGATTCAATCGCCTGCGTGGCCGATGGGCAAAGAAGGGCCCCTGGTGTTTCTCGGGCAGGTGGCGGTGGAGAACTATTTTCATGACGCGGCCGCTGCGTATGTGTTTCACGATCCTGCGACAGGCGCGTGTGAAACCGTGGTTCAGATGCACTGACGCTGCGTCTGCCTCGCCTGTTCTTTGGGTCGAATCTGAGCTGCAGAAGCCAAATCAGATTGACTATTGCCTCCTCGATATGTATGCAGCGCCTGCATTCCGTACATGCGTGGCGTGCTGTTTACGGCCGCGTGCTTGCTCCCTACAGTCCATCCAGCTGCTTAACGCAGATCAAGAAAAAGCGCACCACGTTGGCGCTTCACGGGTGGATCCCACACATCAGGAGACAAGACATGACAGCATTTGCGCTATCAGCGGCAGACGCGCCGACGGAGACCCACAGTTCCGTCACGCGCGAGGAGAAGAAGGTTCTCTCTGCCACCCTCGTCGGCACGGCGATCGAGTGGTATGACTTCTTTGTTTACGCGCAGGCGGCGGGCATCATTCTGGGGCCGTTGTTCTTTGCACCGGCGGCCAGCGGGAGCTCGGGGCTGGCGCAGCTGATTTCTCTGGCCACGATCGGCATCTCATTCCTCTTTCGACCTCTGGGCGCCATCGTCTGCGGCTACCTCGGTGACCGGTTTGGTCGCAAGGCTGTGCTGGTCTTGACGCTGGTGTTGATGGGCGCTTCCACGGCCCTCATCGGCCTGCTCCCCACTTACGCGCAGATCGGCATCTGGGCACCTTTGATTCTGGTGGCGCTGCGCATCGTGCAGGGCTTCTCCGCAGGCGGCGAATGGGGTGGTGCCGCGTTGATGGCGGTGGAACATGCGCCGCGTAACAAGCGCAGTTACTTTGGTTCGTTCCCGCAGATTGGCGTGCCCATCGGCATGATTTTAGCCACCGCCGTGATGCTGGTGCTGACCGTGACGCTGGGCAAAGAGCAATACATGGCTTGGGGCTGGCGCATTCCATTTCTGCTCTCGGTGGTGCTGATTGTGGTCGGCGTGGTGATTCGCCGCACCGTGGAAGAGTCTCCCGTGTTTCTGCAAATGCATCAGCGCCGCAAGGAGTCTTCGGCTCCGCTGCGTCAGTTGTTCAAGGAGCACGGCAAGCAAGTGCTGCAGACCGCGTTGATCTTCATGGGCAACAACGCAGCGGGTTATCTGCTGATTGGCTACCTCATCGCCTACGGCCAGAAAGTGCTGGGCATGCCTGCGCAGCAACTGCTGCTGGCCTGTACCTGCGCCGCATTTGTATGGCTGGTCTCCACTTTGGTGGGCGGCAAACTCGGTGACAGGATTGGCCGTGTACGCACCTTCCAGATCGGCTACGTGCTGTTGATTCTGTGGGCGATTCCGATGTGGTTCCTCATCGACACCAAGGACATCAGCCTCTTCTATGTCGCGGCCATGGTGCTCGCGGTTCCACTGGGGTTGGCTTATGGTCCACAGGCCGCGCTGTATGCAGAGATGTTTCCGGCCCGCGTTCGTTACTCGGGTGTGTCGGTAGCGCGTTTGCTGCCACCATCGCGCAGTGGTTGGTCGCCAGCTACGGCAAGTCCTGGCTGATTGGCGTGTACATCATTGGCCTGTGCCTGATTTCGCTGATCACCGTGTCGAAGATGCGCAATGACACGCAGGATGTTGATCTGAACGTGTGAGCACGCACCTGCATCGACCCGCATCGATGACAACAAGGGCCGCGAGATGGAAATCTCGGGGCCCTTTTTCATTGCATGCGAGTCAGCGTATGGAGTGGGTACCGCCTCGATTGATTGAACAAATGCATTGAAATTCACTTGAAGCATAATGATCTCAATCATGTCTTGAACCCTGTTTTGGATCATCGAATGACCCAGCCCCGCACCGTCAAAACCAAAGCGCGCTCCTACGCGGAACGTGTATTGAAGGTCGACCACGCGGGTGAGAACGGTGCCGTGCATATCTACGCCGGCCAGATTGCCGTGGCGCGATTCACCGCGCCTTCGCTGGTGGCGGAGCTTCGCGAATTCCAATCGCATGAAGAAAAACACCGGGCGATTTTTGCGGCCGAGCTCGAACGGCGCGGCGTGCGTCGCTGCCGAAGTTATCTGCTGTGCGGCTGGGGTGGCTACCTGCTCGGACTGACCACCGCGCTCTGCGGACGCGCGGCGATTGCGGCCACCACCGTGGCGGTGGAGCGCGTGGTACTGGCCCATCTGCACGAGCAATTGGAGCAGTTGCAAGGCCACGACGCAGCGGCCTTTGCCGCCGTCGCCAGCATTGCGGCCGAAGAGCAGGAACACCACGACAAGTCCGCCGCCCACGCCGCGCAAGGCGGTGCCTGGCCCAAGATACTTTCGCCCGTCGTCTCGATGTCTACGGAATCCGTCATCTGGCTGGGAATGCGGATGTAGAAAAAAGCCGCCGCATTCTCCTGCCATCCCCGCATCAACCCCCAGGAAAAAGGACACGCAATGAACACCAGCGCCGGACACGATCCCGCCATGCAACAAGCCATCGATCGCGCGCAACGGAGTTTTCCGTATTTCTGGCGCGAGTTGTCATGGGAGAACCGGCGCGTCATTCCGGGCCTGGATTTCGCTGCCATCAAGCTTCCGTTTCCCGTCTCCGAAGACATCCAGCGCAGTGCCGACGCACCCGCGTTCGAACACATGTGGGTCACCGCTGTGGAGTTCGATGGCCACGAGCTCAAGGGCACGTTGATGAACGACGCCCACTTCATCCCGGCACTGCGGGTCGACGTCGAGGTGAGCGCCCCGTTCGATCATCTGGAAGATTGGATGATGGTCTGTCAGGGCGTTCTGTGTGGCGGCTTTACCGTCCAACACATTCGCGCCAGCATGTTCGACGCCGAACGCAAGGAGCATGACGAGGCCTGGGGCCAACCGTTCCCCGATCCGCAGCTGTGCAACATCACGCCCTACGAGGTCAAGGCCGAAGCGCCCGCCAAGGGACTCAGCCGCCTCTGGCGCAAGGCCACCCCGCCGCCCGGCCTGCCGTTCGATGAAGCGATGCGACTGGCCGCAACGTCCGAACATCCGATGAGCGAGAACATGAACGAGCGCATCACCGAAGACCTGAAAGAGCAGCCCGAGATGGCGCGCACCGTTTTCGACGATGGTTGGACGCTGCTGCAACGCGATGCGCTCGGCGGTAACGTGGTGCCGGTGGCCGCACTGCTGGCCGCGGGAGCCGACCGCGAGGCGCGCACCCCGGCGGGAGATACGGCCCTCGATCTGGCAAAGCGCATGGGTTGGCCGCGGGTGATCGCGGCATTGCAGGGCTGAGCCCGCCGGCGAACGCGCGTTCTCAAGCCCAGCGCCTACAGAAGATTGCGCCGATTG
>CALMCS010000142.1 GCA_937862875.1 uncultured Comamonadaceae bacterium | reverse complement strand
GCCTGCGCCGCGCCGATGGCAGCGCGGTATGGGCCGGCGGTTCCTACCGAGAGAAGCCGACGGACCCACCCCAGGTCTTCGCGGCAGACCAGGTGCAATTCACGCCCACTCGCCTGTGGACCAGTGCGGACAGCGGTGCGAAATACCCCGTGCAATGGCGCATTCAAACACCGGCCGGAACATTCACGGTGCGCGCCTTGCTGGACGCCCAGGAGTTGGACAGTCGCGGCTCCACGGGTGCCATCTACTGGGAAGGCCTCAGCGAATTACAGAATGCCCAGGGCCAGACCGTCGGCCACGGCTACCTCGAAATGACGGGCTACGCCACGCGTTTGAAGCTGTGACTTCGTCGCGTGAATGACAGCACGCCGCTCAAGCCCATCGCAAATCCCACAACACATCGAGCACATGCTGCGTCGAACGCTCGACGTTGCCCGCACGGTGTGCAATGCCGAGCCGACGCCACAAGGCCGGGCGCAGCGGACGCATGACGATGCGCTGATCGGGCAATGGCGTCGCGGCCTCGTGCGGTAGCAGCGCCGCGCCGTAACCCGCAGCGACCAGGCTCTTGATGGCGTCGTTGTAGTTGAGCTGAATGCGCGGCGCAGGATGGTGCCCACCGATCGCAAACCACTCCGCCGTCAGGCGCGAAAGGCGCGTGGTCGCGTCGTTGAGGATGAGCGGCCGAGCGGCCAGCCATTCGGGTGTGATGCGGGCCGGAGATTTCCAATGCGCCGGCAGAAACGCCATCACCGGATCGCGACGCCAGGGCTTCACCACCAGCCCCGCAATCGGCGGCTGAGGCAGCGCCACCAGCCCCACATCCAGGGTCCCGTCCTGCAACCGGGTCAGCGTTTCCTGCGAGGTCATGACGGCCACCTGAATGTCGATCGCTGGATGGTGGGTGCGCAGCACCTCCAGCGCCTGCGGCAGCAGATGCGCAATCGCACCGGTCGAGGCCGCAATCCGAACGCGTCCGGCTAGTCCTTGCACCTGTCGCTGCACATCGTCCAGCGCCAGCTCCGCATCGGCCAGCAATCGGCGCGCGCGTTCCACCAACAGCTCGCCGGTGGGCGAAGGCCGCACATGACCGCGCTTGCGCGACAGCAGCGGAGCCCCGATGCGGTCTTCCAGATCCGCGATGTGCAGGCTGACCGTCGGTGGCGCCAGATTCAGCGCCCGCGCCGCATCGGCGAACGAACCCAGGTCGGCAATCGCGACCAAGGTGCGCAAGCGGTCCAGACTGATCTCTCGCATAGGGCCCATCCCCATTCAGAAAAGCTGAATGTCAGAGTTGTGAAATTCGACTTTCACTATTCTAGCGATGCACCGAAGATGGCTGCTTCGCACTACCTGCCATCGACCAGTCCACGGAGCATCCCACCCATGAGCAGCACTCCCCTCGTCTTCATCGACGGCGACCAAGGCACGACCGGGTTGCTGATTCACGAGCGGCTTCAGGGCCGCAGCGATCTGACGCTGTTCACACTGCCCGCCGCAGAGCGCAAGAATCCGCAACGCCGCGCCGAGGCCATCAACGCCTGCGACATCGCCATCCTCTGCCTGCCCGACGCCGCCGCACGCGAGGCGGTGGCCGCCATCACCAACCCCAACGTTCGCGTCATCGACGCCAGCTCGGCCCACCGCACGCAGCCGGATTGGACTTATGGTTTTCCGGAGATGTCGCCAGACCAGGCCGAGCGCATCGCCAACGCCCACCGGGTCAGCAATCCCGGTTGCTATCCCACAGGTGCCATTGGCTTGCTGCGCCCCCTGATGCAGGCGAAACTGATTCCGGCCGACTACCCCCTCAGCATCCACGCGGTCTCCGGCTATTCCGGCGGCGGACGTGCCAGCGTGGAGGCGCACGAGGGACCGGCTGGCAACAACGCGCCCGCGTTTCAGGTCTATGGCCTGAGCCTCGCACACAAACACCCGCCGGAAATCCAGCGGCACGCCGGGCTCACGCACCGTCCGTTCTTCGTCCCCGCGTATGGCGCGTTCCGCCAAGGCATCGTGCTGACGGTGCCCCTGGAGTTGCGGCTGCTGGCACCGGGTGTCGATGCCAAGGCGCTGCAAGCCTGCCTCGCACAGCACTATGCCGACGCCAAGCATGTACAGGTCTCGTCGCTGGCCGAATCAAGCGCCTTGAAGCATCTGGATCCGCAGGCACTGAACGGTACGAACGACATGCGCTTGAGCGTGTTTTCGAACGAGGAAAACGGCCAGGTCTTGCTGTCCGCGGTGTTCGACAATCTGGGCAAAGGGGCGTCCGGCGCTGCGGTTCAGAATTTGGATCTGATGCTCACGCGAAAGTAGCAGCGACGGATTGATTCAAAAATATGGCGGCTCGGATCAGGCTTTTGCAACGCATCGGTGTACCTGTCCGAGAGAAAGAAAGACAGAAAGGTGGTCTGCTCAGCCACCTTTCCATCAAACCGTGTCAGCCACGGTACATCGCCAGGCGAGCCCTGCGTTGCTCTGGGCTTTCGTTCATGAACTCGTCCATGACCTGCTTGCGAGACTTGTTCGACGCCTGCGACCTATCCAATGGCGGGTAGCTGCTGCTGCGGAACGAATCCGTCCCGCCATTCTTCACAAACTCGATGGTTTCCGCCTGGACCTGCGCCCGCGTCTTGTCGCTCTTGAAGTGCTCGGGATACACCACGTACCCCTTCTCCGAGTTGCTCGAATGGATGTAGCTGTTCGCGAAGGCCGTATTCATCGTCGTCAGCGACAGTGCCGCCAAGGCCATGGACAACAGGATGGGAGTGCGATTCTTTTGCATGAGTGCAATGCCTTTCAGTTCGGTTGAAATCACCTCGATGCGAGTGCTTTCGAGATGGGTCCATTGTTGAAAAAACACGCTGACAAAAGACGCACAGGAAGATGACATTGTTGCAATGCAATGAATTTG
>CALMCS010000141.1 GCA_937862875.1 uncultured Comamonadaceae bacterium | reverse complement strand
GTAAGGGGTCGTCTTTTAACCATTCACTGCGGAGCATCTCCCTTTTGTTACCGGTTCGTGCAATTTCGAGAGTGACTCGGGATTCTGCAGCGGTTGAGGGTGGTCGTACTTTCTTCCAAAACGGGGCTGCATTGGGGTCGTTCGAAATTGGCTCTGCAGATCGCAATACCTTGGCGGACGCGATCAGCCCGCTGCGCGCGTTTGCGTTGTTACTGCTCTGGCGTCTCCAGAGGTAGACGGTATCGCCTGTATTGATTTCATTGCTTGAATCGCCCACCAACCAAGTGATTGCTTCTGGAGTCGAGGCAAGGTAGCCATCGAGATCGAATTCGGTTGGGTCACTTTGAAAAATCCAAGCTGTCATTGATTCTTTTCTCGTTTGTTTCGTCGGCGATTGCATTGATTATCGCGTTCTTACAACCGAAAAAATATCATTGATAGCGTTATTCTGAATCTGTCCCAGATAGGTTAGGAATTAGGGGCTCCCTCACAATTGAAGTGCCACACTCGCCTCTCAGACGGCTTGCTTCAAGTTGATGGTCAACATCAACTAGTGATGCCAAAAGTGCGTGCCAGCGCTGGCATCGGGGTTCTGAAAATTCGGATTGAAGAGTGAGTGATCACCCGATGGCACGACACCTTGTGTGGGCGATGGAACTTTCGTTGGTTTCTCGATGCATCGAAGGACGGTAAGCCTGTGACGCTGAACGCCTAAAATCGATCGAATTTCGATGCGGTTCTGACCGAGATTCGTCACACCCGGGGACTCGGTGTGAGAAGTACCGCACCGAATTGATACCTCACAAAGTCAGGTCCGCACGTCACCAATTCGCCCGAAACTTCCCATATGAGCGCAAAAAAGAAACCAAGGGCCAGTTGGTCTGACGTAAAAGCCAAGATTGCACATTTCGACCAATCTGCAATGCTCGCGCTGATTCACGATCTTTACGCGTACAACAAAGACAATCAGGTGTTTCTGCACGCTCGCTTCTCGCCGAGTGGCGATGCGTTGAAGCCCTATAAAGCCACTATCAGGCGATGGCTTTGCCCTGATGTCTTCAAGAATCAGGATTTCTCGGTGTCCAAAGCCAAGAAGGCGGTCTCCGACTACAAGAAAGCTGTTGGCGTTCCTGCCGGGGTAGCTGAATTGGCGGTGTACTCTTGTGAGTGCGCTGCCGAATTCTTTGTTGAGTTCGGAGCGCAGGATGAGGGCTCGGCCGATGCGCTGGTTCGCTTGTTTACCAATGCCCTCGCTCTGGTCGTGAAACTTGATCTGGATGTTGCGCAGCCTATGTTGGCGCGTCTGATGGAGGTGAGCGAGGACAGTCAGCAATTCGGCTATGGTGTTGGCGAAGAAATGGGTCAGCTTCTGTCCGCGCATAGGCATAAACTGGATGCATAGGTCTGCTTGGGTGGATTGCGCCGCAGGCAGGTGTTGACGTGTTGAGGCTAACTAAAGTGATTCGCATGGCCAGAACGAATTCGCGGAGCGATCGTCTAGCTGCAACAGGTCCAGAAGAGAGCAAATCAGATGAAAAAATCGAAGCAAAAAAGTGACACCGCAAGCGCCACACCGGTGACGCCCGCAACCACCACAGCTCTGGTCCGGATCGCTGCGACCGGTGGTGCGTCTTCGATGTCGAAGACCCAGAAGGCCTTCAACCGGCTCATCGACAAGATCGCTTCTCAGCGCGAAGCGTTGGCCAAGTGGCAGGCGTTTTTTCCTCGCCATCAGCAGCGGGTGAATGAGGAGATGGTGCCGGCGCTCGAGTTGTTTGATGAGCAGAAGATTGCCTTCATGCTGCTGCTCGATGCGGCGCGTGACGTTGCGGGGATGACCAAAGGCGAGCGCACCAAGCTGGCGACCCTGGTCCGCAATATGACGGAGGACTTGCTTGATGTGCTTGACGATGAGCGTGTGATTGCCATGTATGACAAGCACCACGACGTGAGCTATGCGCAGGCGCTGCAGCATGATGTCGACAAGTTCAAGGACCTGGTGGAAGACACCTTGGGGTTCTCCATGGAGGATGAGGAGTTCGGCGATGCGCGGACGCCCGAGGAGATGCTTGAAGCGTTGATGGGCAGGATGGGTGAAGAGATGATGGCGGAGGAGGAGGCCGAGGCGGCGGCAGCTGCTGCACAACAACAGCATTCCAAGTCCTCCCAATCCACCGCCAAGTCCGCCAAGGCGAAGGCCAAGGAGGCCGCTGAACTGGAGCAGGCGCAGGCTGCGAGCCAATCGGTGCGGGAGATTTATCGCAAGTTGGCGAGTGAGTTTCATCCCGACCGTGAGCCCGATCCGGTGGAGCGGGCGCGCAAGACGGCGCTCATGCAGAGCGTGAATCAGGCGTATGCCAACAAGGATTTGTTGCAGCTGCTTGAGCTTCAATTGCGTTTTGAGCAGATCGATGCCGAGCATTTGGCGACCGTCGATGACAGCCGTTTGCAGCATTACGTCAAGGTGCTCCAGGATCAGTCGCGTGAGTTGGATATGGAGTTGGCGGAGGTGACCGAGCCGTTTCTGGATTACGCGTCCGATACTCGACGCTACGAGTCGGCGGTTGCGGAAATTCAAGAAGATTTTGAGAATGAACTTTCAGGGCTGCGTGCTGAGAACGTGCGCATGAAGGATTCGCTGGACGAGTTTGCCGATGTGGCTGTGCTCAGGGTTTGGTTGAAGTCGGTTCAGGTGAAGCGCGCCAAGGCCGAACCTCGGTTGAGCGAGATGGAGATGATGTTTGACGCATTCAGCGAAGCGGCTGGGGATGATCTCTTTCCATTCGAAGAGCCCCCAAAGAAGCGAAAGAAAAGCGTTGGGAAATGACCGGGTAGGCGCTGTACCTCGATGAAGAATTGGCTACTTTATTCGGCGTCAATTTTTTGAGGTTTGGCTATTGATCTAGAACAAGAATCAACGCGTTGAGTGTCATACTCAATGCATGCGTTTTTCTGTTCTAGGAGCAGCAGCTCTTCTGCTGGCTTCGGTTTCTTCTTTTTCGTCGACTGCGTCCGCTCAAGCGGTTTCCTTTTCCAGTTGCCCTCAGTTCTTCCCCGGTCGTCCACCCGTAGTCACGCAGCTGCAGCGCTTGCGTGAGCTATGCTTTCAAGAGTTTGCGGTGCTGCATTCAGGGGAGACCAAAACTCCCGTGTATGTGGCGCAGCGTTTGAATGCGCGGCAGTTGGAGGCGGGAGCGGCGCTCAAGCGCAAGGACAAGTTTTATCCAGAGGCGCGCCTGCCTTCTGGCGATCGTGCGCAGTTGGATGATTACAAGCGGTCCGGGTTCTCGCGTGGGCACATGGCACCTGCGGGTGACATGGGCACGGAGGAGGGCAAGGCGCAGAGTTTTTCTCTGGCCAATATGGTGCCGCAGGATGCCAAGCACAACGGCGGTGCGTGGAGCCGCATCGAGCAGGACACGCGCCGTTATATTCGCCGGGCCAAGGGCGATGTGTTTGTGATTACCGGGCCGGTGTTTGCCGGCTCGAATCAGGCGACCCAGACCATTGGTGCGAACCGGGTGCGGGTGCCGGCGGCGATCTTCAAGTTGGTCTATGACCCTGCCACCGGCAACAGCTGGGTGCATTGGCAGGAGAACGCGGCGTCAACCCGTGTGACGGAGCCGATTACGTACGCCGAGTTTGTGCGGCGAACCGGGCTTTCGTTCTTGGGTGATTGATGGACGACGCGTTGTTGCCTCAGCGTTTGGCCTTGGCGGGTTCGGACGCTGGCAAGGGCGTTGGCTTGCCGGTTTTGTCTACTGGCACGCAGTCGTCGACCGTTGGTGTGAACACCATGCGGGCACCGGCGGAGAAGCGCTTGGAGACCGCGTCGGCGATGGGTTGGCCCAGGTCGACGGGGCTTTGGACGCTTTGATAGATCAGTTGATTGTCGCGGTCGTAGACCGAGTAGCACTGTGCGTTGGCGGTCGTCGTGACGCAGCCCATAGCCAGAAGCGACAATGCCGCCAAAAACTTACCCATGCTTTCTCCCGTATCTATTCATTGATGGATTGATGGGTGGGGCATCGCTTGCTGCGGATGCCACCCTGAAGCGTTCGATTCTATAAACAATTGGTTTCAGGTTGGGCGCGAAAGCGGGGTGCGTG
>CALMCS010000140.1 GCA_937862875.1 uncultured Comamonadaceae bacterium | reverse complement strand
ACAAAAAATACTTTGAAATTTGAATTGAAGTACATACAATTAAACGGTGCAAACCGAATTTGACCCGGGTAAGGACGCCATCAACCAGCAAAAGCATGGCGTTTCTCTGGCGTTGGCGAGTCAGATTGATTGGTTCGAGGCTGTTTGTTTTGTAGACGACCGCAATGACTACGACGAAGTGCGCGAGATTGGCTTGGTGGTCATTGAACAGAGACTCTACGTCGTGGTGTTTGTTCAGCGCGGCGAAGACACCATGAGGATTATCAGTTTGCGCAGGGCAACCAAACGCGAGGTCAAACACTATGAACAAAGCATCCAGCACTAGCAAAACACGCCTGATTCCACCAACGGCAGAAGAAGATGTCGCCATCTATCGCGCAATCGCGGCCGACCCCGACACCGTGGAAATCACCGCCGACCTGATGGGCAAGATGCAGCCGCTGCGCCGCCGAGGACGGCCTGAGGTGGAGCGTCCCAAGGTCTCCACCACGATACGTATTGATGAAGACGTTCTCGATGCCATCAAACACAGTGGCAAGGGCTGGCAAACGCGTGTGAACGATTTGCTGCGTGAAGCGGTGGGCCGCGGAAAATTTGGAGCAGTATCGGGTGATGCGGGGCGCTGACACTCACTGCAATCGTTTGGCACGCGCCCCATGAAACTTCAACGCTCCGCACCCCAGCTCGCCTTGGCCGTTCTGGCAGCACTCAGCACGGTCTCCTGCACCAACGTCCCCTACATCGTCCAGCCATCCCCTCCCACCGGCATCGAGAAGAGTCCCAACGATTCGTCCGTCGGGATTCTGCGGCTGTCCGATGCGGAGCTGGCGCGGCAGGAATCGCTCGCTCGGGACGGCAACAAGACAGCGGCGTTCAACGTGTATCGGCACTTTCGCTTCGACGCTGGTGATCAGGTCGCTGCCAGGAAATGGCTTCTGATCGCGGCGGAGATGGGGCATGGGGCTGCGCAATACAACCTCGCCCAGATCTACCTGCACGAACAGGACAGCGCCAAGGCCGTCTATTGGGCGAGACGGGCGAAGGACAGTGGGTATCCGAACGCGGATGCGTTGCTGGAGTCTTTGGGAACCCGCTGAAGTTGACAGCGTCCTGAGCGTCGTCAAGGAAGTGCCGATGCTGGCGATGCGTGGTTTGTCACGCGCGTGCGCCGCCGCTTAGTGGGAAACGCGCCACGCGGCGGGCTGCACCGACTCCAGGTTCGCCCCGTGGCCGCGCAGCCTCATTCCCCTCCACCCATAGGGAAGATTCAGCAGAAATAGGGACTTCATCACTGGACGGCGGGTGGCGCTTGCTTTACCGTAAGTGATTGCAAGGTGTGTATTGAATGAATTTCGGTAACATCCAATAGATCGCTTACGCTGCATCGCACCATATGACCCATTTATCCATCAAAAGCCGGCTGTGGCTGCTCGTCGCCTGCTTGATCTCCGTGCTGACCATTGTCTCGGGGGTTTTGTTCCAGCGGCTGTACGCTGCCAACGAGGGCATTGGCAGTGTCTATGAGAATCAGGTCGTGCCTCTCAGGCAGTTGAGCGAAGCCGCGTCGGACTACAACAACGGCGTGTTGACTCCGTTGGATGGTGCCATCGCCAGCACGCTCAGTGTGACCGAGGCCGTGCGATTGATATCCGAGGGTCGAGAGCGCGCGAACAAGAATTGGAATGCGTTTTTGCAGACGCGGCTGTTTGTCAATGAACAAGCGGCGGTGGACGAGATTCAACCGCTGCACGAACAGGCCAACCGCGTGATTTCGCAGGTGCTTGACAAGCTGCGCGCCGGCTCCCTGCAGGAAGCGGCCACCTTGCGCGAGACGGCTCTGGACCCGCTCATGGTGAAAATTTTCAAAGGCATCGAGAACATCTCGGACATGCAGCTGGTCAACGGCAAGAAGACCTCGGACGAGTCGGTTGCCGCCATGCAGACCACCATGCTGGCGATCGCGATCGCCATGGCGCTGGCCTTGCTCGCATGCATCGTGGCGGCGTTCTTGCTCATCCGCAAGATCACGGCCAGCCTGGACCACGCCGTGCATGTCGCCGAGCGCGTGGCCCGGGGCGATCTGTCCGGTGAGATCGAAGTGACCAGCAACGACGAGGTGGGCCGCCTGATGAGCGCGCTCGGCACCATGAACCGGAATCTGACACAGATCGTGCGCCGCATCCGCGAAAGCAGCGAATCGGTGATGACCGGATCCACGCAGATCGCGGCCGGCAACAACGAGCTGTCGCAGCGCACCGAAGAGCAAGCCAGCAATCTGGAAGAAACCGCCGCCTCGATGGAAGAACTGACCGCCACCGTGCAGCAGAACTCCTTCAACGCGCACCAGGCCACCCAATTGGCAGGCACGGCCACGGCGACCGCAACCGATGGCGGCGAGGCCATGCAGCGCGTGAACCAGACCATGGCCAGCATCACCGGCAGCTCGGCCAAGATCGCCGACATCATCAGCGTGATCGACTCCATTGCCTTTCAAACCAACATCCTGGCGCTCAATGCCGCGGTCGAGGCCGCCCGCGCCGGCGAGCAAGGCCGCAGCTTTGCGGTGGTGGCCAGCGAAGTCCGTTCCCTGGCCGGCCGCAGCGCCGAGGCCGCCCGCGAAATCAATCTGCTGATCAGCCAAAGCGTCGCCGAGGTCAAGGCCGGAGCCCATTCGGTGAACGAGG
>CALMCS010000139.1 GCA_937862875.1 uncultured Comamonadaceae bacterium | reverse complement strand
TCAATCCGTGATCTTCGCGAACTTCACCAGTTCGGCGTACTTGCCCATGTCGGTGCGAATGATCTGTGCCAGATCTTCGTCGCCCTTGGCGGCGGGTGCGCCCGCTGCATCGAGGCGTTCGCGAATCGCTGGATCCGCCAGACCGGCCTTCAAGGCCGCCTGCAGTTGGCTCACGATTTCGGGTGGCAGGCCCTTGGGGCCGGCAAACGCAAACCAGCCGCTGAGCGCGTAGCCCTTGAGCGACGGGCTTTCGCTGAGTGCCGGGATTTCCTTCATCGACGCGATGCGACCTGCGGTGGTCACGCCCAGCGCGGTCATGCGGCCTTCCTTGATGAACGGTGCGGCCAGCGATTGCGAGATCACGCCGAAGTCCAGGGTGCCGCCAGCCAGATCGCTGACCATGGTGGCCGAGCCCTTGTACGGCACGTGGACCAGATCCACACCGGCGATCTTCTTGATCAGCTCGCCCGAGAAATGCGGCGTGGAGCCGATGCCTGGGCTGCCGTAGCTGTACTTGCCCGGGTTGGCCTTGGCCAGTGCCACAAACTCTTCGACGGTCTTGACCTTCATGTTCGCGCCGGCGACCCAGATGTTGGGTGCAATGGCGGCGAGGCCGATCGGTGTCAGGTCGATCGCGGGGTCGTACTTCTGCGCGGCGTTGACGAACTTGGTGCCCGCCATTTCATTGCTCGAACCGGCCATCAGCGTGTAGCCGTCGGGCTTGGAGCTGACCACGCGCTGCGCGCCCACCACGCCTGCAGCACCGGCGATGTTTTCCACCACCACCGTCGCGCCAAGTTGCTTGTTCAGAATCTCGGCGACGATGCGGCCCACCATGTCGACCGAGCCGCCTGGAGCGAACGGAACGATGAGGCGAATCGGCTTGTTCGGGTAGGCGGTCTTCGCGCTCAGGGGCAACACAGCGAGAGCGGCGGCGGATGCGACCAGCGCACGTCGGGAAATCAAAGCTTGGTTCATGTTCGTAGCGAAAAGAGGCTAAGGGAGGGGAGGAAAGACTGCGGACGCGAGCGACCACAGTCGAAAAACACAAAGCGAAGCAGGGCGCTGCGGCTGGTTCGCCGCAAGGCCCTGTCCGTTCGTCCAAGGTGCCGGTGAGTGACCGGCGCTGGCTCAGGAAATCCGTGCGAGCGCTGCGCCCAGCGTCTGCGCGGTGCCGGCCTTTTCGATCAAGGTGATCTTGCCGCTCTGGTGTGCGGTGACCTGCATTTCCATCTTCATCGCTTCCATCACGGCGATCACATCGCCTTCGGTCACGGTGTCACCGTCCTGCACCTTCCAGGCGTGCAGATTGCCGGCGATGGGCGATTCGACCACGCTTGGGTCTACTGCGGGAGCCGCACCGATCGCCGCTGCATTGCCTGCGCCAGGGGCGGCAGAGAGGGCTTGCAGCAGCACCGCAGGCAGACCCAGTTGCACGCGCTTGCCGTCGATTTCGATGGCGGTGCGGGTGAGCGAGGTGTCCTGCAGCGGCTCGGCGCGCACGGCGGCGGCGAGGGGTTCCGAGAACTCGGTTTCGATCCAGCGCGTGTGCACCTTGAAGGAGTCGGTGCCGCTGAAGTCCGCGTGGTCGACCACTGCGCGATGGAAGGGCAGCACCGAGGCCACGCCGTCGATCTGGAATTCCTTGAGCGCACGGCGCGCGCGCACCAGTGCTTGCTCGCGGGTGGCACCGGTGATGATGAGCTTGGCCATCATCGAATCGAACGAACCCGACACGATGGAGCCGCTCTGCACGCCGGAGTCCACGCGCACGCCCGGGCCGCTCGGGGCCTCGAAACGCTGGATCTTGCCGGGCGTGGGCAGAAAGCCGCGGCCCACGTCTTCGGCGTTGATGCGGAACTCGAACGAGTGGCCGGTTGGCTTCGGTGTTTCCTGGATCGACAGCGGCAGGCCATCGGCCACGCGCAGTTGCTCGACGACGAGGTCGATGCCGGTGGTCTGCTCGGTGACGGGATGCTCCACCTGCAGGCGCGTGTTCACTTCGAGGAACGAGATCGCGCCGCTTTGGCTCAGCAGATATTCCACGGTGCCCGCGCTCACATAACCGGCCTTGGCGCAGATGGCGCGCGCGGACTGGTGAATGCGTTCGCGTTGGTCATCGGACAGGAAGGGCGCGGGGGCTTCTTCGACCAGCTTCTGGTTGCGGCGCTGCAGCGAGCAGTCGCGCGTGCCCAGCACCACGACGTTGCCGTGCGTGTCGGCGATCACCTGGGCTTCGATGTGGCGTGGCTTGTCGAGGAATTGCTCGACGAAGCATTCGCCGCGACCGAAGGCGGTGATGGCTTCGCGCGTGGCGGAAGCAAACAGCTCTTCGACCTCATCGAGGCGCCATGCGATCTTCATGCCGCGACCGCCACCGCCGAATGCGGCCTTGATGATGATCGGCAGGCCGTGTTGCTCGGCAAAGGCCAGCACTTCGCTGGCATCCTTCACCGGGTCCTTGGTGCCCGCAACCAGCGGCGCGCCCACGTCCAGAGCCACCTTGCGCGCGCTCACCTTGTCGCCGAGCAGCGCAATGGTGGCGGGCTTTGGGCCGATCCAGATCAGGCCGGCGTCGAGCACGGCCTGTGCGAAGGCTTCGCTTTCCGACAGAAAACCGTAGCCGGGATGCACCGCATCGGCACCGCTCTTCTGGGCGATGGCGATGATCTTGGCGATGTTCAGATAGGTGTCGGCGGGACGTTCACCGGCCAGACCATAGGCCTCATCGGCCATCTTCACGTGCAGCGCGTCGATGTCGGAATCGGCATACACGGCCACGGATTTCACGCCGTAGTCGGCACAGGCGCGGACTACGCGGACCGCGATTTCGCCACGATTGGCAATCAGTACTTTTTTCATCATGGCTTGCTCGGAGGGTTGCATTCAGCCGGCGCGTCGGCCGCGGCTGAGAGTTCTTGAAAGGGGCGAATCGCGTTGAAGCGCAACCACGCGCCGACGGGGATTTGCCCGGCCAGATCGAGGTGGTGCGGCGCAACGCAGGCGATGACCGGGTAGCCGCCGGTGAGCGGGTGGTCGGCCAGAAACAGCACCGGTTGTCCGTTGGCGGGAACCTGCAGGGCACCCAGGGGCGTGCCTTCGCTGGGCAGTTCGGCCGAGACGGTGCGCGTGAGTGGCGCGTCGCCATTCAGGCGCAGGCCGACGCGGTTCGATTGCGGCGTGACCTGCCAGCGTTGGCTGGTCAGGAGCGCTGCGGCCTCGGGCGTGAACCAGTCGGTGCGCGGGCCGAATTCGATGTCGAGCACCACGTCTTTTTCGAGGGTTGGCAGATCGTCGGGCGCCAGTTCGACATTGCTGACGATGGCCGCTCGGGTGCTGGTGTGCACGTTCAGCAGTTCACCGATCTTCAAGGCACTGGGTCCGACCAGCGCGAGCGTATCGGTCGCGCAGCTGCCGAGCACCGGGGCCACGTCGAAGCCGCCGCGCACGGCCACATAGCAGCGTGCGCCGGCGGTGGGTTGACCGATGGCGAGCGTGTCGCCGTCGGCCAGGGCCACGGGGGTGTAGCGCTCGATGGGCCAGCGTTGGCCCTGGGCGGTGGTGACGGTGATTGGCGCGTTGGCACCCGTCACCGCAATCACGGTGTCGCCCTTGCTCTGGAGCTGCAGACCGCCGCCCACGGTTTCGAGCGCGGCCAGATGGCTGGCGTTGCCGACCAGGCGGTTGCCGGTCTTGAGTGCGATCTGGTCCATCGCGCCGGAGGCGGAAACGCCTTGTCCGGCCTGGCCGTGGCGACCGGTGTCCTGAAACACGGTGAGCAGTCCCGTCGCGCGCACCTTCAATCCGGTGGCGTTGGCGGTGTCGGTTGCAGTGGGCGCTGGCGATGTGGTTGATGCACCGGTGGCCGCAGAGTCCGCCGAAGCCAGCTTCGAGGCATCCACAAAACGCACGCGATAGCCGGGTTGCAGCAACGCGGGCAATTCGCGCGAGAGGTCCCACATGGGCGTGTCGGTCACGCCGATCAACTGCCAACCACCGGGGCTGGCCTGTGGATAGACGGCGCTGAAGGTGCCGGCCAATGCGACCGAGCCCGCGGGCACGCGGGTGCGCGGCGAGCTGCGGCGTGGCAGGTTGAAGATCGGGTCTCCGCCCACCAGATAACCAAAGCCGGGCGCGAAGCCGGTGAAGGCCACGGTGTATTCGCTGCCGGTGTGGCGGCGCACGACTTCTTCCTGGGAGATGCCGAGCAGTTCGGCAACGTCGGCCAGGTCTTCGCCGTTGTAGTGAACGGGGATTTCGACCAGCACGTCGCTGCGTTCGGCACGACCGGAAATATCACGCGTCGCGATGTCGCGCACGATCTGCGCGGCGGACACGGCGGCGGGGCGGAACTGCACCAGAATCGTTCGCGCGGCGGGCACGAGTTCTTCCACGCCCGCGATCGGCTGGCGCTGCAGCGCGTTGAGCAGTGCGAGGGTGGCATCCAGATCGGCCAGCTCGACCAGCAAGGCGTTGCGGTTGACGGGGAGAAAGCGCATGGTGTGCGGTTCGGAATGGGTCACAACCGGTCCCATCATTTCACGAACGAGGTGAGCTGAATCTGCTCTTGCTCGAAGCGTTGGCGCAGATTGCGCGCAATGGATACCGCGCCGGGGCTGTCGCCGTGCACGCAGATCGAATCCGCCTCGATGCGCACGGTGCTGCCGTCGATGGCTTGCAGCGTACCTTCGCGCACCAGATTCAGCATGCGCTCGGTGATCAGCGCTTCGTCGTGCAGCACGGCACCGGGCAGGGTGCGCGAGACCAGCTCGCCCTGCGGCGTGTACGCGCGGTCGGCAAAGGCTTCGGCCACCACGTTCAGGCCCGCATCGCGTGCCCATTGAATCAGCGGCGAACCGGCCAGCGCCAGCAGCGTGAGGTTCTTGTCCAGCGCCAGCATGGCGGTGATCACATCACTCGCCTGGCGCTTGTCCTGGGCAATCTTGTTGTACAGCGCGCCATGCGGCTTCACGTATTTCACCGTGGTGCCGGCGGCCTGTGCGAGGCCTTGCAGCGCGCCGATCTGGTAGATGCAGCTGGCGATCAAGTCGCTGCTGCCGATGTCCATGTTGCGGCGGCCAAAACCGACGAGGTCGGGGTAGGCGATATGCGCGCCCACGACCACGTTGCGTGCCTTTGCTTCCTTCAAGGTTTTGAGGATGCCGGCCGGATCGCCCGCATGAAAGCCGCAGGCCACGTTGGCGCTGCTCACGATGTCGAGCATCGCGGCGTCATCGCCCATGCTCCATGCGCCGAAGCTCTCGCCCAGGTCGCTGTTGAGGTCCATTGTCATCATGGTGGTGGTTCTTTCTGCGGTGCTTCTTTGTCTATCGCTTACGAGATCTGTCCGGCAGTGACGCGCAGATCTTGAGTGGTCGTCATCGCCACTTCCAGCGCGATGCGAATGCCGGCGATCTGTGTCTGCAGGTCGATTCCAGCGATGTCCGGGCGCTTGCCGTGTTGATCGGGCAGCGGCGGGATATGGATGAAGCCACCGCGTGCGCCGGGAGCGGCCGCGCCTTTGGCGAGCCGGTCCATCACCGCATAGAAAATGTGGTTGCAGACAAAGGTGCCGGCGGTGTTGGAGACCGACGCGGCGATGCCTGCATCGAGCATGGCTTTGGCCATCGCCTTGATTGGCAGCGTGGAGAAGTACGCGGGCGGGCCATCCTCGAGCACCACGGCGTCGATGGGTTGCTTGCCCGCGTTGTCGGGAATGCGCGCGTCGTCCAGATTGATGGCGACGCGCTCCGGCGTGATCTCGTTGCGGTTGCCCGCAAAGCCGAGGCTCACGATCAACACGGGGCGGACTTGGGCGATCGCTTCATCCAGCCGCGCGATGGAGTCGCCAAACACGCATGGCAATTCGACGCCGCACACGGTGGCTCCGGCGATGACTTCGCCGTCGAGCGCGCGTGCGATTTCCCATGCCGGGTTGATCGGGTCGTTTTCAAACGGCTCGAAACCAGTCAACAGAATGAGGGGCGTGGAATGCTTGGAGGCCATGCGCGAGTCCTTTCTTGGCGATGCCGATGCTTGTTGCAGATGCTTTTTGCTTGTTGTCAGATGCGCTGGGGAATCAACGGAACATCAGGAAATACAGGATGAACACGTTCGCCACCAGCAGCAATACCGCCGTCGGTATCTGCGCCTTGATCACCGCGTTCTTGTCGATTTCCAGCAGTGCAGCGGGCACCAGGTTGAAGTTTGCCGCCATTGGCGTGAGCAGCGTACCGCAGTAACCCGACAACATGCCGACAGCCGCCATCACCGCAGGGTCTCCGCCGAAGTGGTGGACCAGCACGGGAACGCCGACGCCGCCGGTCATCACCGGGAAGGCCGCGAAGCCGTTGCCCATGATGATGGTGAACAGCGCCATGCCGAGCACGTACACGGCGACGGCGATGAACTTGACGTCCATGTTGATGTATTCGGTGGTCACATAGGCCACGGCCTTGCCGACGCCAGCTTCGGAGAACACGAGACCGAGCATGCCCAGCATTTGCGGCAGGACCAGCGCCCAGCCGAGCGCGTCCGTCAGGCGCCAGGATTCACGAATGCCCTGTGCCGGTGTTTCGCGCGTCATCGAGCAGGCCAGACCCAGTGCGATCACGCAGCCAATGCCGAGGCTCACCAGCGTGGTGTTCTTGGGGTCGAGCAGCGGCGTGCCGCCGAACACCAGATATTTGCCGGACAGCGTGCCCACCATGGTGATGAGTGGAATGGCCAGCGCCGGAATGAACAGCTTGTTGCCCAGGCGCTTGGCGCTTTCCAGGTACTGCGCATCGGTGCGCGGCTGGTGCTTGCCGCCCGTGACGCCGCCGAAACCGGCAATCACCGCCATGGCGATCGCCATGATGCCGACGATGACTGGGGGAATCACATCACCGGCGAGAAACACCGCCGCGTAGATCGCCCAGAACAGGGCGCTGCTGAAGCGGCGTGGGTTGGTGGCATCGCGCACCGTCAGGACGGCGGTGATCGCGAGGATGATACCGATCAGGTAGTACAGGTGTTGAATCGTCAAGGTCATGTTCAGACTCCCTGCGCTTTGGATGCGTTGTTGTTATGGCTGGAGCTGGCTTGCGCTTCCTCGGCAGCACTCGCGGCGATTTCCTTGGCCAGCGCGCCGTCCAGACGGTACAGGCGCACGGCGTGGATGATGAAGGCGGTCGCAGCGGTAGGAATGCCCCACAGCGCCACGTGGATGGGCTCCACGTCGATGCCGGCTTCGCGCAGGAAGGTCGTCATCAGCACGATCGCGCCGAAGGCCACGAAGATGTCTTCGCCGAAGAACAGACCCACGTTGTCGGTGGCGGCCGAGAAGGCGCGCAGCTTGTCGCGCACCTTGGCGGGCAGCTTGCCGTAACGGGCTTCGGTCGCGCCTTCCGCCATGGGGGCGAGCAGCGGACGCACCATTTGCGGGTGACCGCCCAGGCTCGTCAGGCCGATGGCCGCGGTGAGCTGGCGGGCTGCCAGATAGACGATCAGCAAGCGGCCGGCGGTAGCCGACTTGATGCTGCTGATCCAGCGCTGTGCGTGCTGGCGCAGACCGTGGCGCTCGAGCAGACCGATCACGGCCAGGGGCAGCAGGATGATCAGCGGCAGATTGCGGGTCTTGATGAAGCCGGTACCAATCGCGGCGAGCACTTTTTCCAGCGGAAAGCCCGCGGCAAATGCCGTACCGATCGCGGTGACGACGACGACCAGCATCGGATTGAAGCGCAGGACAAAGCCCACGATGATGATGGCCACGCCTATCAGCGGCCATAGATTGACGTCTGTGAGCATGTTGATTCCTTCGAATGATGAGGTGAAGCGGTCGGGTGGCGCGGAAGCAGTGAGCGTTGGGGCGAGGGCTTTCTGGAGCATCCGAAAGCAGTCGGTTGGCGCTGGCTTACTGGCGGCCGAGTTTTCATGTCCGGCAAGGATCGGCGTCTGGGTTGGAGCGCCGTTGCACCGCCGTTCTGGAACTAATGTGTTACAAAACGCGAATGATTGTCTGACAAAACCAGATTGTGCATAAGACAATGCTGGAAACGCATAGGTGCAAACACCTAGAAAACACGGGAAAATCCGCCCGGTCAATTGTTCTTGTGACTATTTGTGAGTGTTGGTGAGCGTGATTCATGCCGCTCTGTGGGTCTATGGGAGTGGCATGGATACACTGGGAAGTTTGGAGAGGAACCCCCGCCGTCATGTCCCGCATCGCCGAAGCTCAGAACCTCACGGACCGCATTGCCGAGCAGTTGCGCCGCAAGCTTGTATTGGGCGAATGGGTGCCCGGCCAGCGCCTGTCCGAGGCGTCGCTGTGCGAGAGCCTGGACATTTCGCGCAGCACCCTGCGCGAGGCGTTTCGGGTGTTGACCAAGGAAGGCTTGTTGTCACACGAGCCGAACAAGGGCGTCTCGGTGGCCATGCCCAGCATCGCGTCGATCATCGACATCTACCGGGTGCGCCGCATGATCGAGTGCCAATCGCTGGCACAGGGCTACCCGATGCATCCGGCGCTGGCGCACATGCGCAGCGCGGTGCAAGCGGCGCAAACCTGCCGCGACGCGGAGGACTGGTTGGGCGTGGGCACCGCCAACATGGCGTTCCACAAGGCGGTGGTGGAGCTGGCGGACAGCGAACGCCTGAACGTGATGTTCACGCACCTGCTCGCCGAGTTGCGCGTGGCCTTCGGGCTCATGCAGGATCCGCATTTTCTGCACGCGCCCTATGTGGACATGAACCTCAGCATCCTCAAGCTGTTCGAGGAGGGCAAGCCCGCCGAGGCCTCGGTGATGCTCAACGACTACCTGGTGCACTCCGAACGATTGATTCTCGCGGCCTACGCACGAAGGTTGGCCGAGAAGGGCATCAAGGCCTGAGCTTCCGGTTGGGCATGGGCATGCTTGCATCCCTGGAATGGGAGGACAATCCGGCACATGTCGATTGATTCCACTCCCGCCAGCGCACCGCCCGAAACTCCCTCACACGCCTTCAGCGAAGCCGAGCGCGCGGCGGTCTATCGTGCGATTCACGAGCGCCGCGACATGCGGCATTTCAGTGGCGGCACGGTTCCCGAAGACGTTCTGCTGCGCCTGCTGCGCGCCGCACACCACGCACCGAGCGTGGGCTTCATGCAGCCGTGGCGCTTCATCCGCGTCAAGCGCAAAGACCTGCGCGAAGGCATTCACGCCCTCGTCGAGCAGGAGCGCGTGCGCACCGCCGAGGCCCTGGGCGAGCGCCAGGACGATTTCATGAAGCTCAAGGTGCAGGGCGTGCTCGACGCGGCCGAGGTGCTGGTGATCGCCATGCCACCGGGCCGCGAGGCCCATGTGTTTGGACGCCGCACCTTGCCCGAGATGGACATTGCGAGCGCGGCCTGCGCCATCGAAAACCTCTGGCTCGCGGCACGTGCCGAAGGCCTGGGCATGGGCTGGGTGTCGATCTTCGATCCCCAGGAATTGGCCCAGTTGCTGCACATGCCCGAAGGCGCGCATCCGCTGGGCGTGTTGTGCCTCGGCCCGGTGCAGGCGTTCTACGCCGAGCCGATGCTGCAGCAGGAAAAATGGGCGAAGCGCATGCCGCTCGAAGACATGTTGATGGACGATGTCTGGACGGCATGACTTGGCATGACTCGATATGTCAGCCGCGCTTGCCCGCCAACCGGCGCACCACGCTGACCAGCAGATCGATCTCCTCGAAGGTGTTGTAGAACGCCAGCGAGGGACGCACCGTGGTCTCCACGCCGAAGCGCCGAAGAATCGGCTGCGCGCAGTGATGACCGGTGCGCACCGCGATCCCTTCCGCATTCAACGCCTTGCCGACTTCCTCCGTCGTATAGCCCGCGAGGGTGAATGACATCACGCTGGCCTTGCCCGGCACCGTGCCGATCAGGCGCAGCCCCGGAATGCTGCCGAGTTGCTGCATGCCGTAGTCCACCAGCGCGTGTTCATAACGGCTGATGTTCTCGATGCCCAGGCGCTCCACATACTCGAGCGCCGCACCCAGACCGACCGCATCCGCGATGTTGCCCGTGCCGGCCTCGAAGGTGTTGGGCAGGGGCTGGTAGGTGGTCTTCTCGAAGGTCACGTCGGCAATCATGTTGCCGCCACCTTGCCAGGGCGGCATGCTCTCGAGCACGGCGCGGCGGCCCCAGAGCGCGCCGATGCCGGTGGGTGCAAAAATCTTGTGCCCCGAGAACACGAAGAAATCCGCGCCAATGTCCTGCACGTCCACCGGCGTGTGCGCGATGGACTGGGCACCATCGACCAGCGTGACGATGCCGCGCTGTCTGGCGATCTCCACCACCTGCTTGACCGGCACCACCGTGCCGAGCGTGTTCGACACATGGCCGATGGCCACGATCTTGGTGCGATCGTTGATGAGTCGGCGGTACTCGTCGAGCCGAATCTGGCCCTGATCGTCCACCGGAATCACGCGCAGCTTGGCGCCCTTGGCTTCGGCGAGCTGTTGCCACGGCACGATGTTGGCGTGGTGTTCGAGATGCGAGACGATGATCTCATCGCCTTCGCCCACGTTGGCACGGCCCCAGCTTTTGGCGACGAGATTGATCGCCTCCGTCGTGCCGCGCACGAAAATCACCTCGTTCACATCGGGCGCGTTGATGAAGCGCCGCACCACCTCGCGCGCATGCTCATACGCATCGGTCGCGCGTGCGGCCAGCGTGTGTGCGGCGCGGTGGATGTTGGAGTTCTCGTGCTCGTAGAAATGCGCGATGCGCTCGATCACCTGGCGCGGCTTGTGCGTGGTGGCCGCGTTGTCCAGCCACACCAACTGCTTGCCGTTGATGCGTTCCTGCAGGATCGGAAAATCGCGCCGCACGGCATGCACGTCGAAGCCTGCTTCCCGCGTTGCGACGGACTGCGGCGCACCATGGGGTTGCGGGGTCTTCGGCGTGACGTAGCCGCTCGTGAGCTCGACCGAATCCACGAAGTAGAAACGCGGCTCGCTGCTGGGCGCAAAGCGCGATGCGATGCCGTCGCCTGGAGGGACTGCAACCGGCGCGGCATGACCCGCGGCCGGCACGCCCAGCGCCGCACCACCGAGTCGTGGCTCGTAGGCCGGCAGTGTGCTGAACAGCGTGTCCGGCACGCCGTTGCCCGCCACCGCGTTGGGCGCAATCGCATCGACGCGATTGCCGAGCGACAGCAGCGTGCCGGGGTGGGACGGCAGGAGGTTCGCACCCGGAATGAGCCCTTGCGGAACTGGCGTTCCGGGAACATTCGGCGAGAACCCCACGGGGCTGGCGAGCGGCGATCCGCCTGGTGCCCAATTCGTCGGTGCCTGTACGCCATGGGGGGCAGCGGCAGCCGAGTGTGCGCTGGGCCCGGATCGAAAGAACTCGTTCGCAAGCCGCGCGAGTGCGGCGATGTCCACCGGCGGCTCGGCACCGCCGGTCGTGTCCGCCCCATAGGCATTGGTGGTGGTAGTGGTGGTAGTCAAGCTGCGTCCTCCTGTGGATGGGCCGATCACTTGTAGGTGTCGAGTGCGGAATAGTCGTGATAGCGCGTGATTTCCACATCGTCGAGCACGGCCAGCGCATCGGGCGTGAGCACCGCGAGCGAGCAATACAGCGAGATCAGATACGACGCGATCGCGTGGTTGTTGATGCCCATGAAGCGCACCGACAGACCCGGGCTCTGCTCACCCGGAAGACCCGGTTGGAACAGCCCGACCACGCCCTGGCGACGATCGCCCACGCGCAGCAACAGAATCTTGGATTTGCCATCCGCCACCGGCACCTTGTCCGAGGGAATCAAAGGCACGCCGCGCCAGGTGATGAACTGCGAACCGAACAGACTCACCGTGGGCGGAGGTGTACCGCGGCGCGTGGCCTCGCGGCCGAACGCGGCAATCGTCAGCGGATGCGCAAGAAAGAAGGCCGGCTCTTTCCACACCTTGGTGAGCAGCTCATCCAGATCGTCGGGCGTGGGCGCGCCGGTGAGCGGGAAGATGCGCTGCTCGTCGCTCACCTGCGCGAGCAGGCCGTATTCCGGATTGTTGATGAGCTCGCTTTCCTGGTTCTCCTTGATGGTCTCGATCGTCAGGCGCAGTTGCTCCTTGATCTGGTCATGCGGGCTGCTGTAGAGGTCCGAGATGCGCGTGTGCACATCGAGCACGGTCGACACCGCATTCAGAAAATACTCGCGCGGCGACTCGTCGTATTCCACGAAGGTGCGCGGCAGTTGGTTCTCGTGTTCTCTCGCGGTGCAGGTGACCTTGATGGCCTCCGGGTTCTTGACCTGATTGACGCGGTAGATACCCGCCTCGACCGGTGCCCATTGCAGCAGATGCGTGAGCCAGCGCGGGCTGATGGTGGACAGCTGGGGAGCGGTCTTGGTGGCATTGGCTAACTGGCGGGCTGCGTTGTCGCCCAGAGCGGTGGTGCCGCCGACGGTTGCTGTCATGAAGTGGAACTCCTCAAGTGGTCAGGTGAAGAAAACGGGGATAGAGAACGGCGATAGAAACAGTCGAAAAAATGCAGTCCAAAGGTGGTTCAAAGGACGTTCAGCGTACGGCTGCGTTGCGAAGAATTCGTGTCAGAAAGGGCGGCGATGGGCACAGCATTTCCCACATCTCTGCGCAACTGCGCCTGCGTGACGTTGCTGCCCGCAGGCACGTCATCGGTGATCCACACATTGCCTCCGATGACCGCGCCATGACCAATCGTCACGCGGCCCAGAATCGTTGCGCCTGCATAGATCACCACGTCGTCCTGCACGATCGGATGGCGCGCCCAGCCCTTCTCCAACTGGCCCTGCGCATCCTTGGGAAAGCGCTTTGCGCCGAGCGTGACGGCCTGGTAGATGCGCACGTTGGTGCCGATCTGCGCGGTCTCGCCAATCACCACGCCGGTGCCGTGATCGATGAAAAAACGCGCGCCAATCTGCGCACCGGGATGGATGTCGATACCCGTCTGCCCATGGGCCAGCTCGGCCACGATGCGCGCCAGCAGCGGCAACTCCAATCGGTACAACTGGTGTGCGAGCCGGTGGTGAATCAGCGCTAGCACGCCCGGGTAACTGAGCACCACTTCATCCACGCTGCGCGCGGCGGGATCGCCCTGAAACGCGGCCAGCACATCGGTGTCCAGCAACTGCCGAAGACCGGGCAGTGCATGCGCGAACTGGCGAATGGCTCGATCCGCCTGCGCGTTGATGCTGTCGCGGGTCGCGCCGCCGTTGCGTTGGCGATATTGCAGCTCGATGCGCGCCTGCTCCAGAAGTAGATGCAGCGCGGAGTCCAGCGTGTGGCCCACATAGAAATCCTCGCCCGCATGGCGCAAATCGGGCGGGCCGAGTCGCAGCGGAAACAGCACGCCCTTCAAGGCCTCCACGGCCTTTGTGACGGCATCGCGTGAGGGGAATTCACGGTGCTCGGTGTCGGTGCGGTTCTGCTGCTCGCGCCATTGATCGCGCACGCTGCGCAGCTGGGCGACGATCTCGGAAATATCGAACGTACTCATCTTCGGGGTCTTTCCGCGGCAAAGTTTGTTGTGTTGTTTTGGGCCGTTGACTTGCTCAGTCCTGCACCCAGGGCAGACCGTGAAAGCGCCATCCGTTGAAGCGCCCGCGTTGCTCGGCCAGATTCAGGTCGCCTTCAAATCCCTCGCTCACGTTGAACACCAACGGAATCCCCGCCTTGGCCGCTTCTTCGGCCGCGAGCGCCGAGCGCTTGCCACTGCGGCACAGCAGCAGCGTGACCAGAGGCGGGTGGGGCGCGGGCGCATCGCCATGCCACGCGGCGGTCTGTTTGGCGATCAACGCGGCCAGCTCACGCGCAAAACGCGGATTGCGATTCAGCGCCGTACCCGTCGCCCACGGCACGTGCAGACTCTGCGGCACATGGCCCACGAACTTGCGCTCTTCGAGCGTGCGCACATCCACCAGAATCGCCTGTTCGCCATTGATCAGCTCAAACGCTGTTTCCGGCGGCACGCTGCCCGCAAAGGGCAGGCCCTCGGCGCGGGCAAGTGACTGCGCATGCTCCACAGATGGCGGCAGCGCTGGCGCGCGGTCGGTTGAAATGGAAGAGGAAGAAGAGTTGGAAGAATTGGAAGAAAAAGAAGTCGTCTCGGCTTCGGGTTCTGCTGCTGTTGTTGTCATGCTTGTTGTCGTCCATCATTCGCTCCAAGTCGCAGCGGCAATCGCTCACAGGGGCGCAGTCGGTTCGGGAAAGAAAACAAAGGGCAAGAAGTAGAAGAAAGAAAAAGAACAAGCCCTTTGTTCGCATAGCCAGCCCGTCAATCGAGCTGCCTATGGGTACCGATGGTGAGCGCCGCCCCATATTTGGACAACGAAGAAAAAACGATGAAAAGATGCCAATACCGAATAAGTAACGGACTGTTGGCGGTTTTTGCGGTGATTGCGGAGCGCGATGAACGCATGGGCGACAATGCAAGTCCTGACGGTGAAAGCCCACACCCCACACAGTTCGCATGACCATCCAGACCGACGATTTCGCCCCCGCTCCCGCCCCCAACCGCGTGGTATCCGCCGCGCCTGCCTCGCCCGGGGAGGATGCGCTGGAGCGCGCGCTGCGCCCCAAGCTGCTCGACGAATACGTCGGCCAGGCCAAGGCACGCGAACAGCTGGAAATCTTCATCGGCGCGGCCCGCAAACGTTCGGAAGCGCTCGACCACGTGCTGCTCTTCGGCCCACCAGGCCTCGGCAAGACCACGCTCAGCCACATCATTGCGGCAGAGCTGGGCGTGAACCTGCGCCAGACCAGGGGCCCGGTGCTGGAAAAGCCCAAAGACCTGGCGGCGCTGCTCACCAATCTGGAAAAGAACGACGTTCTCTTCATCGACGAGATCCACCGCCTCTCGCCTGTGGTGGAAGAAATCCTCTACCCCGCGCTGGAGGACTACCAGATCGACATCATGATCGGCGAAGGCCCCGCGGCACGCTCCATCAAGCTCGACCTGCAACCCTTCACCCTGGTAGGCGCAACCACCCGCGCCGGCATGCTCACGAATCCATTGCGCGACCGCTTCGGCATCGTCGCCCGGCTGGAGTTCTACACCCCAGAAGAACTCGCACTGATCGTGCGCCGCAGCGCTGGCCTGCTCAACGTCCCCATCGACGAGGCAGGCGGCTTCGAAATCGCCCGCCGCTCCCGAGGCACCCCCCGAATCGCCAACCGCCTGCTGCGCCGCGTGCGCGACTACGCCGACGTCAAAGGCAACGGCAGCATCTCCCTGGACATCGCCCAACGCGCGCTCACCATGCTCGACGTAGACCCTCAAGGCTTCGACGTCATGGACCGAAAACTACTCGAAGCCGTGATCCACCGTTTCGACGGCGGCCCGGTAGGCTTGGATAACATCGCTGCGAGCATCGGCGAAGAATCCGGCACCATCGAAGACGTGATCGAGCCTTATCTGATTCAACAAGGCTTCCTGCAACGCACCCCACGCGGGCGAGTGGCTACCTTGGCTGCATTCAGACACCTGGGCGTGACGCCTCCGAGTCCTGCGGGTGGTTTGTTCTGAGGGAGTAGGGCGGATGTGCACCACGAGAGCGTGAAGGTCGGATCTTGTGTTGTGCCTCGTCTATCGGCTACTCAGTGGTTCTATCCAAATAGATGCCCACCAAGAATCCGACAAGAACAAAAAT
>CALMCS010000138.1 GCA_937862875.1 uncultured Comamonadaceae bacterium | reverse complement strand
GATTACCAGTTTTGCAAGCAACTCTAGTACCAATATTCGTACCGATATTGGAGAATTTATTTCTGGATATGCCGCAAAAAACTGGACCGGCTATGTCCGCTCTGACTCCATTGCAACCGGCACCGACATCCGCAGTGCCAATGTGCTCTGGGGTGTTCACAGCGATCGAAAGGAACCATTTGACCGTGTGACTACTGCGGACAAATTGGATGATCTGTCTGAAGCCAATATCGTTAACCGAGTCATTCTCACCGCCAACGACACCCTCGCCAATACAACGCCTCAAGCAGCTGGGGTTTCATTTGAATGGGTGACAGCCAACGAAAGCCGGTTGAGCAACGCTCAAAAAACGGCGATTCAGGCTGGCGGAACGACGACGGTCGGTCAAAACCGTTTGAACTTCCTTCGCGGCAATAGAACACTTGAAAGTGATACCGTTACGACTGGATTTCGTGTACGTGGGTCGCGACAAGGGGATATCGTCAACTCCAACGTCTGGTTTGTGGGTGCTCCATCCAGCAACTACAGCCTTTCTGGCTACTCCGCATTTTCTACAAAGTACCGGAAACGCGTACCCATGATTTATGTGGGTGGCAACGATGGCATGTTGCACGGATTTTCGGCGGTAGATGGCTCAGAAAAGATCGCCTATGTTCCAAAGGGCGTCATCAGAAACTTGCCGGCGCTCAGCGGTCAAACCTACGAGCATAAATATTATGTAGATGGCTCGCCCTTCACTGGCGACGTCAATTGGGTGAAGACCCTCCCCCCTTCCGGCGGCACTATCACTGAAACCAAGGAAAATGATTGGCGTACACTGCTGGTCGGGTCTCTTGGAGCCGGTGGAAAAGGATACTTTGTGCTGGACGTAACCAATCCGGGGACCGTACCTGACACCCAAAATCCTGGTGCGACGATCACATCCAACTTCAACACGGCATCGGCCCAGAGTTTGGTGGTGTTGGATAACACTTGGCACAGAGATGATGTAATTCCAGCCAACAAGGCTGATCAACTCGCCGATATCGGCTACATCTTCGCCCCGCCAGTTGTCGATGACGACAACGCGTTCAAATCTGCGCAGATCATGCAGATGAACAACGGCAAGTGGGCCGCTGTCATGGGCAATGGCTACAACAGCAAAAACGAACGCCCAGTGTTGCTGATTCAGTATCTTGACAAAGCAAGCAATGACTTTTCGTTGAAGACGATTGTCGCCACAGGTGGCGCCACGATAGGGGCCAACGTCACACAGAACGGATTGTCATCGCCACGATTGGTCGATCTGAACAGCGATGGCACACCTGACATCGTTTACGCAGGCGACTTGAAGGGCAACCTTTGGAAGTTCGATATTTCCTCAGCCAGCGACAATGAGTGGGGTGTCAGCTTCAATGGTTCCCCACTATTCAGTGCCGTTCATACGATCGGTCAAAGCTCGACTCAGCAACCCATCACCACCGTCCCGATCGCTCGCGCGAACGACCGGACCATGAAAAAGACAGTCGCTGGAAAAGAGACGACGGTCAAGGTTGGAGGGATGATGGTCGCGTTTGGAACCGGTCAAAGCCTCACGCTCGCCGACAGAACTGACGAAGCGGGGCAGGCTTTCTATTCGGTTCTGGACAACACCTTGTATAAGCTGGTGGATGGAAAGATCAAGATCGACACGGCCGCGGCCACTCCTTCTGTAGTGAGCCGAAAAAGCGATCTCGTCGAGCAAACGCTGACAGGAAACATTGTTCCTGGCGAAGGTATTTCAAGCAAATTCGCGTTCTACAACCTGACCAATAACGCGACAGATTTCAGCACCAAAAAGGGCTGGTTCTTCACTTTCCCGGTCACCAAAGAGCGCCTGTTGAAGAACCCATCGTTCTATGACGGCTCCAACGTGCTGGCATTGTTCAGCCAAGTTCCGGCCAATGGATCGAACATGGCCGAAGAAACCTGCGCCCCGGCACCGCAAGCCGAGCAGCAGTTCTTCACACTCATCAATATCATGGACGGGGTGCCACCACACCCCCAGCTCATGGATTCAAACGGCGATGGCATTTTCAACTCGCTGGACAAGGGCGTTTCCCGGATGAGTCTCCCGCCTGGTGCGATCAGCGTTGCCAAAACAAGAGGCAAAATTATTCTTTCGGGTGGCAACGGCGATCGCGCCGAGCTTTCCGCGATGCCCGAATCGTCGCTGCGTCCAAGCTGGCGCCAGGTCCGCTGATTGAAAAGGACGTCCGCTGATGCCAAAACACTCGAGAAGAGTTAAGCAGGTATCGGTGGACGTTGATCAGTCCACGGAAAACGTCTCTACCTTCTCCGGAAAAAGAGACTCCACACAGCCTTGAATCCATATGAAAAAACATAAACACAATCAACACGGCTTCACGCTCATCGAGCTCATGATTGTTGTCGCCATCGTCGGTATCCTGACTGCTATCGCCATGCCCTCGTACTCGGAATACATCCGCCGTGGCCATCGCGCAGATGCTCGCGCCGGCATACTGCAAGCCCAACAGTGGCTGGAGCGCGCAGCGACTGTTACCGGTACATATCCAACTACGCTACCGGCCAATCTCGCATGGACGAACGATGCCGCCAAACGTTACTCCATCAGCTTCACAGCCGGAAATACCGCGACCGGATTTACCCTGAACGCAGCCCCCAAGGACCCAGGCCCGCAAAAAGGCGACAAGTGCGGCACGTTCACACTGACCAACACAGGAACTCGCGGAATCACAGGCCAAACCAGCGGCGTCACCAGCGCCGACTGCTGGGCCAAGTAACAGCCCGCCCTCCCCCGCACTCCCAAGCGCCTCCCCTCCAAGGGCAGGCGCTTTTTTCATCCCCGCCCTGTTGCAAACCCACCGTAGGAGAGCAACCAATTTTGCGCCCCCGGCCCCGTGCGCACCCGATTGCGCCGTTCGCTCACAGACAATCAGCTATCGCTCACCTGAAATCAGAATGCCCGCGATGAACGCCGAGCGGTGGAGAACAAAAGAATGACTGAACTGGCTCTCGACACGAAAGCCTGCATGACACAGGCACAGGTACTGGCACAGGCAACGGCACAAGAACAAGTGTCGCCAAGAAACGGCACGCACTCACATCGCCCGAACCGCGGTACAGGTTCTGCCGTACGCCTTGCGCTGACCAGCTTGCTGGTAGCAGCGGCCGTCTCCCTGTTGCCCGGCTGTGCCACCAAACTCCCCACCAACGTTGACCGCCCCGTCTCCAACGCCATCAAACCGGCAGCCAACGCACCGCTTCTGCAGATCACCCAAAGCCGCAAGCAAAAGGAAAACAAGGCGGGCGCGGGTGCATCGGGGTTCCAACTGCTCAGCGGTCCGCAGGCGGCCTACGGTGGGCGTCTGGCCTTGGTCGAGAACGCGCGGCAAACGCTCGATCTGCAGTACTACGCAATTCACGCGGATGCCAGTACCGAGCGCTTGATGCTGGCGATCGTGGCAGCGGCGAAGCGTGGGGTGCGGGTGCGGATTCTGCTCGACGACTTTCATGGCACGGGGCGCAACGCACTGGTGATGCGGATGGCGTTTGTGCCCAATGTGCAGATGCGGATGTTCAACCCGCTGCCCGGTGATCGGGAATCCTCGATCGGGCGCATGTGGCATGCGGTGAGCGACTTTCAGCGCGCGCAGCAGCGCATGCACAACAAGCTGTTTCTCGCCGACAACGTGATGGGTGTGATGGGTGGGCGCAATCTGGGGGACTCGTATTTTGGCAATGCGCAATCCAACTTCATCGACGCCGATGTGTTGATCGCCGGTCCACTGGTGCAGGAGCTCTCGCGCAGTTTTGACGAGTACTGGAACAACGAGCGCGCCTACCCCGTGCAATCCTTGATCGACAAGGAAAAGCTGGACGACATGCGGCGCACGTTTGCTGCGCAGCAAGACGCTCAACAGCCGGGTTCGCCCAGCAATATGGAGCGCGACGGCAGTGCGGCGAACGACTCGCAAGCGACGTCAGCACCTGTGCCGCGCGGTGGCTCAAGGCCGATGCCGCCCGATGGCGAGCCGCGGCCCACGGCGAACTCGCCCATCACGCCGGAGCAGCGTGCCCAAGTCTGGGACATGCAGGCGCTGAATCTGAAAACCTCACCGCTGATCTGGAGCAATGCCGTGGTGCTGGCCGACAAGCCGGGCAAGATTCCGGCGGTGGACGCGGAGGGTCAAACCGATCCGCTCACCGCCAATCCGGGAACGCAGACGTCATGGAAGGATCCGAACGCTTCTGGAGCTTCTTCGGGTAAGCAAGGTGGTAGTAATAGTAGTAGCGGCGCGCAGGATGCCGCCGCACCGCGCGAGCTGCCCGATTCGGTGGTCGATGGCTTGCTCAGCCTGATCCAATATGCGCGCAAGGATTTGCTCATCGTCTCGCCCTACTTTGTGCCGGGCGACAAGATGATGGAGGTGTTCAAGGCCGCCGTCGATCGTGGTGTGCGGGTGCGTGTTCTCACCAATTCACTGGCCTCCAATGATGCGCCGGTGGCGCACATCGGCTATGCGCGCTATCGCGAGCAGCTTCTCAAAAATGGGGTGGAACTTTACGAGTTGGTGAGCGATTCCAGCAACCTGCGTGCCGCGCTCGGGGTGGGCAGTACAGGCAATGCTTCGCCGCAATCACAGCGCGTGATGCTGCATTCCAAAGTACTGGTGATGGATGGACATTTGACGGTGATTGGGTCGATGAATCTGGACCAGCGCTCGAAGCTGCAGAACACGGAAATTGCGGTTCTCGTTCGTAG
>CALMCS010000137.1 GCA_937862875.1 uncultured Comamonadaceae bacterium | reverse complement strand
ATAGCTGCCACCGCTCAGAGTCTCGAACACCACGCGCTCGGGCATCAGTTGGAGACCGCGTCCATAAAAATGCAAATGCACGCCGGGCTCATCCCCGATCAGTTCGATGGTGTGCACATCGGCTGGCTCCAGCACCACGGAATTGCCCTGCTGCACATCGACCGATGAGATCACCGTCAAAGCATCCTGCGCAGGATCCGCCGTCTTCTCGCGGCGAAAGAACTGGTTGCGCTCGACACCAGACACCCCCGCAATGATCGCCCAGGTCGTGTGATCGTGCGGCGGCTGCGACTTGCCCGGAAGCCCCGCAGACACATAGAGCGCGTAGCGACCGTCGACGTCTTCACTCAACCGAAAGACCTGCGAAGGGTTGCTTTCGGACACCGAAAAATGCGCCGCAGAAAACAACTCACGCTGCGCCGCCAGTTCTTCCAACTGGGTAGCCAGCGCACGCAATTGCAGCACCGAAGCCCGCTCGGGGTCAGGCACCAGCCTGCGCGCGGTGGCAATGAAGTTGGCAACGGCCAACGCGCGGCGACTGGCGATGTCGCTGCCGCTGAATTCGAGGGAGAGATGGGTTGAGGTCATGGCACTTGCTTCCGATGAGTAGCTGTTGATGTGGATGTGGATGTGGAACTGATGCCGAAGTTAATGCGTCCATCGCGAGCCGCCAAGGAAGCATTTCACCTATGCATATGCGAAGCCAAATCAAGTCACGCAAACCCATACCACCGCCACGAAACGCTCATCGCAACTCCGCACAAATCGCATATCAATAGAAACGAATCTTCGTTTCCTGAACCGCTTCCAAACCCTACAGTGACCATCTGCTCCCGCCATCGCGGCGCACCTTATCTCCCACATATGCGTTCAGGCCACTTTCTTCAAACTCTCGCACGCACGCTACGCCAGGCATTGCCCATGGTGATCGGCGTGGTCATCCTCAATTTCCTGCTGCTGCAACTCGTTCCCGGCGACGCCGCCGATGTGATTGCTGCGGAGTCTGGCTCCGCCACAGCGGAAAGCATGCAGCAACTGCGCCAGCACTTCGGGTTGGATGTCCCGATGTGGCACCAACTGGGCAACTACCTCAACCAGTTGCTGCATTTCAGCCTCGGCCAATCACCGCGCTACAACCTGCCGGTAACCACGTTGATCGGCGACCGGATCGGCAACACGCTGCTGCTCATGGTCACCAGCTTGCTGCTTGCGCTGGCGTTGGGCATTGCGCTGGGGACCGTCATGGCGACGCAGGTCGGTCGCTGGCCCGATCGCGTGCTGTCCGTACTGGCGCTGTTGCTGTATTCCACGCCAAGCTTCTGGCTTGGACTGATGGCGATCGTGCTGTTTTCCGTGCATCTGGGCTGGCTTCCCGCCGGTGGCAACACCACCATCGGAGGACAAGCTACCGGGCTGGCGGCGCTGCTCGATACGGCGCGCCACCTCGTATTGCCGGCGCTGGCAATGGGAGGCTTCTACATCGCCATCTTCTCGCGCCTCACCCGGGCCGCCATCCTGGAGGTCAGTCGGCTGGACTTCATTCGCACAGCCACCGCCAAAGGCCTTTCGCCAAATGCGGTGACGATCAAACATGTGTTGCGCAACGCGCTGATTCCCGTGACCACCGTGGCCGGTATGCACTTCGGAACCCTGCTGGGTGGAGCACTGGTCGTAGAGACCGTATTCAACTGGCCGGGACTTGGCCGACTGGCATTCGACTCGGTGATGGCGCGCGATTTCAACGTCCTGCTCGGCATTCTGCTGCTGTCGTCGATGCTGGTCATCCTCGCCAACATGCTGGTCGACCTGCTGCAAGCATGGCTCGATCCACGCATTCAAGCCCGTTGAACCAAAGAAACCACGATCATGTCTGCCACGCTTTCAACGGTAAGTAGCCGAATCTCCGCACCACGCCGCAATACAGCATTCCACGCGCTACTGCGAAACCCAACGGCACTTCTGGGTGGTGCGTTGCTGCTGGGGGTCGCCACTCTGGCTCTGCTTGCGCCGTGGCTGTTTCCAGGCGACCCGCTCGATATGGTCGGGCCACCCCTCTTATGGCCGGGCCAGAACGCGGAGTTCCCCCTTGGTACGGACTCGCTCGGTCGCAATGTGATAGCCTGCCTTGCGCACGGTGCCCGGGTCTCGCTGGCCGTGGGCGTCGTCGCCGCGGCGTTCAGCCTCACGGTGGGACTCGTGGTCGGCGCTTTGGCCGGCTACTTCGGTGGGTTGACCGACGACGTTCTTGTGCGTTTGACTGAACTGTTCCAAACGATTCCGTCCTTCCTGCTCGTCGTCGTGGTGGTCGCGATTGGCCAGCCTACGGTGCCCGTCATCGTGTTCGCCATCGGCCTCGCATCGTGGCCCACGATTGCGCGTCTGGTCCGCGCCGAATTTCGCACGCTGCGCGAAGCGGACTTCGTGCTTGCCGCGCGCAGCCAAGGATTCAGCCATCTGCGGATCATTGCGCAAGAAATGCTGCCCAACGCCTTGCCACCCGTCATCGTCACCACCTCGGTTCTGGTGGCCAGCGCGATTCTCATCGAATCGGCGCTGTCATTCATGGGCATGGGCGACCCGAATGCGGTTTCCTGGGGAAGCATGGTGGGTGATGGCCGCGAGCTGCTCCGCACAGCGTGGTTTCTCACCGCCCTCCCCGGACTGGCGATCGTACTGACCGTGTTGGCGCTCAATCTGGTGGGTGATGCGCTCAATGATGCGTTCAATCCACGGCTGCGTGGACGTTGAGCGTCCAAGCCATGCTCTTACTCCACTCTTTGGAGTCCCTCCACTCCACATCCCTCCACCTCTTTCAGCCTGTCTTCGAACATCTCGCAAGAAGCGCAGGCACGTTGTGACCATGGCCCAGATTCACTCCATCCCCACCCCGCTACTCGATATCCGCAAGCTCAACGTCCGCTTTCCAGGACCCCCTGACGCAGCGCCTGCGGTCTCCCTGCTGGATCTGGAACTCTTTCAGGGTCAAACACTGGCGCTGGTCGGCGAGTCTGGTTGCGGAAAATCCACCACGGCACTGTCTCTGCTGCGCTTGCTGCCGCCCGAGGCGCAAGTGGAGGGACAGATACTGTTCAATGGTCAGGACATCCTGAAACTCTTACCAAGGGAATTGCGTGAGCTGCGTGGTCGAGATGTGTCGATGATTTTTCAAGAGCCAATGACCTCGCTGAACCCCGTACACACGGTAGGTGCGCAGAT
>CALMCS010000136.1 GCA_937862875.1 uncultured Comamonadaceae bacterium | reverse complement strand
GCGACCGACGATGCCATCGTCGTCAAGCTCAAGCCTTCCGAGTTCGCGGTGCTCGATCCCAGCCTGGTGACCACGGTTCCTGCCGAAGGCGCCAAGGTGCATGTCCAACCCTATGCCCGTCGTCGCTTCGACGGACTGCGCGCGGACACGCCGGAGGTCATCACCGAGAAGACTTCGGACGGCACGCCGTACACCATCACGAGGCACATCCTCGGCTCGGCGCCGGCCAAGCTGCCCATTCCCACGCCGCAGTGCATGGAGTTGGGCCAGCTCATCGAGCAGTTGGAAGAGATGCCGGCCCCCGATCGCTTCCGGCGCATCACCCACATGCTGGTGGATGCCGGTGCCCGCGACTTCACCTGGGTCGATCCCACGCCCTCCAAGATCATCGAGACCCCGCCGGCGATCAGCTTCACGGTCTCGACCGCGAAGTTCGAGGGCCGGGTGACGATCCTCTACGACCGCGGCGGAGACACCTACGTGGTGGAACTGCACCGTCAGAACGGTGAATCGGTCGAACTGGTCGATCGGCACGACGAGGTGTATTTCGACATGCTCGGCGAAGTGCTGGAGCGGCTCATCGACGACGGGCGCTGGCGCCAGATCGACGTGAGCATCCTCGACGCGAAGGCGGCCCGTAAGCGCCAAGCCGTCCCGGCATGACGCCCCTCGGCTGACCCGAGGCACCCGCCACGGCGTTCCAGCCATTCCGGCCGCGTGACCTACAGGCCCTTCATCCCATCGGGTGGAGGGCCTTTCTCTTTTTTTAACACAGGAGATTTCATCCATGTCACTGCGATTCAAAGGCGCCGACCTGCGCCCCGTGCTGACCGAAGCCATCGCCAATCAGTGCCGCATCGTCCTGGTCAAGGACCAGGGCGTGTACTTCCTCGCCGAGCGTGGGGAGCGTCGCCCGGATGGACGCCAGCAACTGCTCGCCTACGCCGTCGGCTGCAACCCGGACACCGACCCGTTCGATGACTGGTGGCACCTCGCCGGCCGCGAGCTGGGTGGCGACGATTTTGCGGAGTATTTCGACCCGAAGGACGGCCTGTTCACGCGCCTCCTGCACTCGGCGGACGATCTCGTGCTGTCCGCCACCGCCACGCACCTGTCCTTGGCCGTGGTGCCTCCCGCCTGAAGCGGCAACCGCCGCGCAGCCCTCGCAGCCCCCGCACCGGGGGCTTTCTTTTGTTCGCACCGCGGCCATCGCCGCGCATGCGCGTTCGTCTCCAGCCGCCAAGGCACGCCCCGCGGGCCACAGCGCCGGCATGCCACCGGAGACGACCGCATGAACACATCATCGACCTCGCCGAGGCTGCACCTGCTGCCGGTGTCGCTGCGCACGGCCAACGTCTTCGTGCTGGCACACCATCACCGTCCGGTCCAGGCTGCGAAGTTCGCCCTGGCCGTCACGCTGGTCGACAGCGACCTGATCCGCGGCGTGGCCATCGTCGGCCGGCCGGTCGCGCGGCACCTGGACGATGGCTGGACGCGGGAAGTCACACGGCTGTGCACCGACAGCACACCCAACGCCTGCAGCAAGCTATACGGCGCGGCCTGGCAGGCGGCAAAGTCGCTGGGCTACATCCGCCTGATCACCTACACCTTACCCGACGAAGGCGGCGCCAGCCCGCGCGCCGCCGGCTGGCGGCTGATTGGCGCGCGCGGCGGCGGCGCCTGGAGCCGTCCCAGCCGCCCCCTCGCCGATACCCCGAGCACCTGCGCCGCCCCAAATGCCTGTGGCAGGCGCCGGGCGGCGCGGACAAAGGGAAGCACCCGGATGCCGATTGATTGCTGCCGCGCGCGCGAGGCCCGGCCATGCTGACCCCATGCCTGCTGACGTTGTCAGCGACATGCCAGGCAACCATCGGTCTTCGAGGTTGCGGCGCAGTTCCCACTGCGTGACCGAGCCAGCTCGCACCGCATCCATCCGCGAGCGGCCACCAGTCTCTGGTGGCGGATGCTTTCGCCTTATCAACCCACCGCGGGGTTACGCACCTTTCCCCGCATGCGTGGGCTCGGTGTGTCTCCGCTTTTCCCAATGGAGATTCACCATGAACACCACGTCCAACGAGAAATCGTATTTCGACCTCCACACCTCGGGCATCGGCTACATCCAGCGTGTCCGTGAAGTGCCCGTCCGGGGCGGCCGCCGTGCGCAGCCTTTCCTGGCATGCACCATCGCCGCGCTGGTCGGCCCCGCCAGGGACCCCAGCTACCGCTACTTCGACGTCAAGGTCTCGGGTGCCGAGGCCAAGAAGCTCGTTCAGCGCTACATCGGCGTTGACGATCCCAAGCAGCGCCCGCTGGTGCGCTTTCGCCTCGGTGACCTGTGGGGCGATGCGTACATCCGCGACAAGGGTGAGCAGAAGGGTCAGGCCGCCGCGTCCCTCAAGGCGCGACTGCTCAAGGCCGAACTGATCGACCGGGCCGAACTGGCTTCGATCGAGCAGCACGAGCTGATCACCCGCGGCATCGGCTATCTCAATCGTGTGAAGGACGTCACCCCAAAGGCTGGCGACTCGTTCCTCTCTTGCACCGTCGCAGCACTGGCCGGGCCTGTCGATGAACCGGAGTATCGGTACTTCGACACCATCGTCGCCACCCCGGAAGCCGAGCATCTGGTTCGCCGGTGCGTTCAGGCCATCGAGGGTGACCGCAAGGTGCTGATCGCCTTCCGTCTGAACGACATGAAGATCGATCCGTACATCCGCACCAAGGGCGAGCACGCCGGGGAACCGGCCGCAAGCCTGGAATCGACGCTGGTCCACATCGGTCTGATCAAGATCGACGGCACCCAGGTCTATCCGACGAGCCAGGCGCAACCCGAGGCGCCGCCGGCCGAAGACGCATCCGCGTCCGAAGCCGACGACGCCATCGACACGGCCACCGAGCCCGCCGAGCGCGAGCCCGAGGCGCAAGTCGAGGAGCAGGAGCCGGCATTGGCTGCTTCGTTCTGATACGGCATGGCCCCTCACGGGGCCTTGTCGCTTCTCTTCCCGCATCCGCCGCGTCCCCATGACGCGCGCTTGCGCATTTCATCCCCCGAGTTCCGCGTGGTCTCACCGCCGCGCGGTTACCGCATTTCTCAAAGGAGATCAGCCATGTCTCTGGCATCCCGTTTTGCTCCGCAATCCCCGATCCTGCGCTCCGATCGTCCACTCTCGGACGACCGCATTCGTGCCGTCGTTCCGTCGATCTTCGCCGACGCTC
>CALMCS010000135.1 GCA_937862875.1 uncultured Comamonadaceae bacterium | reverse complement strand
GGTGCCGAGGATGTGATTTCCGACGAGGAAGGTGCCATTGAGGTATTGACCGCGCCGGGTGATTTCGAGACTGTCAAAAACGCGCTTGAAGCAGCAGGTTTCAAGGCGGATCTGGCAGATGTGACCATGCGCCCCGATGTATCGATCGCCGTGGAGGGCGACGACGCATTGCGCATGCAAAAATTATTGGATGTCCTGGAAGATCTGGACGACGTACAAGAGGTCTATCACAACGCCGAGTTGTGAAGAGGCCGAGATAAGAACATGAAAGTCCTAGTGATTGGTGGCGGCGGCCGTGAACACGCAATGGCCTGGAAGCTCAGCAGCTCACCCAAGGTCTCCAAGGTCTATGTGGCGCCGGGTAACGGCGGTACAGCGATCAACTCGCGCTTCGAAAATGTGCCCATCACCGATGTGGTGCAGCTGCGCGAGTGGGCGCAAGCGCAAAAGATCAACCTGACCGTGGTCGGCCCCGAGGCACCGCTGGCCGCTGGCGTGGTGGATGAATTCCGCTCGCACGGTCTGCGCGTGTTCGGTCCCACCAAGGCGGCCGCACAGCTGGAAAGCTCCAAGGCGTTCTCCAAGGATTTCATGAAGCGCCACGGTATTCCTACCGCCGCCTATGAAACCTTCAGCGACCCGGTGGCGGCCCATGCCTTCATCGACAAGCTGGGCGCGCCCATCGTCGTCAAGGCCGATGGCCTGGCGGCAGGCAAGGGCGTTGTCGTGGCCACCACGGCACAGGAAGCCCACGATGCCGTGGACTTCATGCTGGTGGACAACAAATACGGCGTCTCGCACAACGCGGGCGGCGCTCGTGTGGTGATCGAAGAGTTCCTCGACGGCGAGGAAGCCTCGTTCATCGTGCTGTGCGATGGCAAGAACGTGGTTGCTCTGGCCACCAGCCAGGACCACAAGCGCCTGAAAGACGGCGATCAGGGTCCGAACACCGGCGGCATGGGTGCTTACTCGCCCGCACCGGTGGTGACGGCTGACGTGCACGCCCGTGCGATGCGCGAAATCATTCTGCCCACCGTGCGCGGCATGGAAAAGGACGGCATTCCGTTCACCGGTTTCCTGTACGCCGGCCTGATGATCGACGAAAAGGGACATCCCAAGACGCTCGAATTCAACTGCCGCATGGGCGACCCGGAAACCCAGCCGATCATGATGCGCCTGAAGAGCGATCTGGTGGACGTGCTGACGGCGGCTGCCGACGGCAAGCTCGACCAGGTCGAGCTGCAATGGGATCGTCGCACCGCGCTCGGCGTGGTGATGGCGGCCCACGGCTACCCAGAGAACCCACGCAAGGGCGACGCCATCACCGGTCTGCCGGAAGACATGGACGACGCCGTGGTGTTCCATGCGGGCACTGAGCTGGTCGACGGCGTGCTGCGCACCAGCGGCGGCCGCGTGTTGTGCGTGACCGCGCTGGCCGACAACGTCAAGCAGGCGCAGCAACGCGCCTATGACGTGGCCCGTGGCATCTACTTCGACGGAGCGCAATATCGCCGCGATATTGGCCACCGTGCCGTGAAGAATCCAGCGTAACGCAATGCAGCAGACCCCCGCATTGAACCCGGTGGCCCACGTGCACCGGGTGCGTGAATACCTGCTCGGCCTGCAGGCCCGCATCACCGCAGCGCTCGAGGCCATCGAAGGCCCCGAGTCCGGCGGCGGCGCGCGCTTTCTGGCCGACGCCTGGAGCAAGGGCCCGCAAGAGCGCTTGCAGGGCGACGGCATCACCAAGATCATGGAAAACGGCCGCGTGTTCGAACGCGCGGGCTGTGGCTTCTCGCATGTGAAGGGCCCGCAGTTGCCGCCATCGGCAACCCAGCATCGCCCGGAACTGGCGGGTTCCCCGTTCGAGGCCATGGGCGTGTCGCTGGTGTTCCACCCGCGCAACCCCTACGTGCCCACGGTGCACATGAACGTGCGCATGATCGCGGCGGTCAAGCCAGACGGTGAACCCGTGTGTTGGTTCGGCGGCGGCATGGATCTCACGCCGTACTACGGTTTCGACGAAGATGCGGTGCACTTTCATGGTGTCTGCCGCGATGCGTTGAATCCGTTTGGCGAAGACCTCTATCCGCGCTTCAAGCAGTGGTGCGACGAGTACTTCTGCAACAAGCACCGCAACGAGCAGCGCGGCATTGGCGGCGTGTTCTTCGACGATTTCTCCGAACTCGGTTTCGAGCAGAGTCTCGCCATGCTGCAAAGCGTGGGCGACGCCTTCCTCGAGTCGTATCTGCCGATCGTCGAGCGCCGCATCGACACGCCCTACGGCGAGCGCGAGCGCGAATTCCAACTGTACCGACGCGGTCGTTATGTGGAATTCAACCTTGTGTGGGACCGAGGTACGCACTTCGGACTACAGTCCGGGGGTCGCACCGAGTCGATATTGCTGTCGATGCCGCCTCTGGTGAGCTGGTCTTATCAGCGCGAAAGTGAGCCAGGCTCGCCAGAAGCGCAACTGACCGACCACTTTTTGCAACGGCGCAACTGGGTATAAACGCCCATTTTCAGCCGATTGACTATAATTTCCATAGCTTTTCGCGCAGATGCCATCTGCGCGAACTTCAAAATACACCCAGAATTTTGAATACCGCCCCAGTTGCAGTCCTACTGCACATACTCTGGCTGGCGCGCTATATTGAACCCCTTACCTCACACAATTCTCCCTGATGACCACTTCCAGCAAATCGGAATCTGCCGCTAAAAAAGACGTAACCAAACTCCAGCGTGCCATCGTTGATGGCTTGGAGGACGTCAAGGCCGTCGATATTCAGGTCTTCAATACCGAGGATCTGTCGCCGCTGTTCGAGCGCGTGATTGTTGCCTCCGGTAATTCCAATCGCCAGACCAAGGCGCTCGCATCCAGCGTGCGCGAAGCCGTCAAGGATGCGGGCTTTCCCAAGCCACGTATCGAAGGCGAAGTCAACGGTGAGTGGATCATCGTCGACTGTGGCGCCGCCGTGGCGCACATCATGCAGCCTGCCATTCGCGCGTACTACCGCCTTGAAGAAATCTGGGGCGAGACACCTGTTCGCTTGAAGCTTGGCGCACCAAAGCCCAAGACCGCAGCGGAAGAGGCTGGCAAAGCCAAGCCCAAGCGCGCCGCAGCCAAGAAGGTTGCAGCGACTCCAGCCGTGCCAGCACGCAAGCCAGGCATCTCGGCAGCAGCCAAGGCCGCCGCAGCGAAAACTGCAGCCGCCAAGCCAGCCGCCGGCAAGAAGCCAGCAGCCAAGAAGTCCGCCGCTCCAGCCAAGACCGCCGCCAAGCCGGTGGCCAAGGCCGCAGCACGCCTGGCACCAAAGCCAGCAGTCAAGAAGACTGCAGCCAAGAAGCCCGTCGTGAAGACCGTGGTGGTGAACAAGCCAGCCGTGGGCAAGAAGGCTGCTCCAGCCGCCAAGAAGGCCGCAGCACCAGCCAAGAAGGCTCCTGCACGCAAGGCGTAAAGGCGTCATCCACAACGGCAGGACGCGGCTGTAGTGGCCGTGGTCGCCAGTGGATACGACTGATCTAAGAAGAGGTCTTGCTGCCAATGGTGGCAGGCCTCTTTTGTTTTTTCTGAGAGATTTCAATGAGGCTATATATCGTGGCTGTGGGACAGCGGGTTCCGGATTGGGCGCAAACTGCCTACGACGACTACGCCAAGCGCTTTCCGCACGAAATCAAGGTCGAACTCAAGGCAGTGAAAACGGAGCCGCGCGGCTCCAAATCGCTGGAAACCCTGTACGCCGCCGAGCGCGAGCGCATCGAAGCCGCCATCCCGCGCGGCACCCGCATCGTCGTGCTCGACGAACGCGGCACCAATCTCACCACCAAGGCACTCGCCCAGCGTCTGCAAGACTGGCAGTTGAGCGGTGACGACGTGGCGCTGGTGATCGGCGGTCCGGACGGCCTCGACCCGGCCTTCAAACAGGCCGCACACGAGCGCATTCGCCTGTCCGACCTGACCCTGCCACACGCGATGGTGCGCGTGCTGCTGATCGAGCAGCTGTACCGCGCGTGGTCCGTGAATGCGGGCCACCCGTACCACCGCGAATAAGCATCGTCCCGGAGTCATGCCGGTGGATTGACTGCTTGTTAGATCGTGTACTATGGAATTCATAGCTACGCGCGCAGCACGCTGCGCGGGCCTTGTCCCAACGATCCAACTCCTTGCACTTGTCCCTGCCCATGCCTGACTTCATCTATCTCGCCTCGCAAAGCCCACGCCGTCGCCAATTGCTCGAACAACTCGGCGTGCGCCATTCGCTGCTCCTGCCCAACGAGGGCGATGATCTGGGAGAGGACGCGGAAGCGATCGAAGCGGTATTTCCCGGTGAACTGCCCCTCGACTATGTCGAGCGCGTCACCGGCCTCAAGCTCGATGCCGCTGTGGCCCGACGTAGCCGACGCGATCTGGCCGAGGCTCCGATCCTGTGCTCCGACACCACGGTCGCCCTTGGCCGCAAGATCTACGGCAAGCCCGTGGATGCGGCCGACGCCAAACGCATGCTGACCGAACTCTCGGGCAACGAGCACCGCGTGCTGACGGCGGTCTCGCTGCAAGTGGGCAACAAGCGCCTCGCAGGCCTGTCGGAATCGCGCGTGCGCTTCGGTGACATGAGCGAAGCCCAGATCGACGCCTACGTCGCCAGCGGCGAGCCGATGGGCAAGGCGGGTGCGTACGGCATTCAAGGCCCGGTCGCGCAATACGTGGCCAATCTGAATGGCAGCTACACCGGCATCATGGGTCTGCCGCTGTTCGAAACGGCGCAGTTGCTGCGCGCTGCGGGTGTGCTCAAGATCTGATTGGCGGCTTCTGCTCCACAGCCTTGAATTGAGAGCGCGGGGAGCCGCAGGGGAGAATGTATTCAGGCATCATACGAGGACCTCTTTCGGCGAAGCTCAATGCAACAAGACATTCTCATCAATTGGTCCCCTCAGGAAACGCGCGTAGCCGTCGTGGAGCACGGCGCGGTGCAAGAACTGCATGTCGAGCGCACGCTGGAGCGCGGGTTGGTTGGCAATGTCTACCTTGGCAAAGTCTCGCGGGTGCTTCCAGGCATGCAATCCGCATTCATCGACATCGGGTTTGAACGCGCCGCATTTCTGCACGTGGCCGACGTCTGGCAGCGCAACGAAGCCGGCGAGGCGCCCATGGCGATTCGCAGCAAGGCCGAGCCGCTGGTGCCGATTGAAAAGCAAGTCTTCGAAGGCCAGGCACTCATGGTGCAGGTCATCAAGGACCCGATCGGCAGCAAGGGCGCGCGCCTGTCCACACAGATCAGCATCGCCGGGCGCTTGCTGGTATTTCTGCCGCAGGACGACCATGTCGGCGTGTCGCAAAAGATCCCCTTGGCCGAGCGCGAAGCCTTGCGCAACCGTTTGCAGGAACTCGTGGGCGACAAGTTCACCGGCGGCGGTGGTGGCTTCATTCTGCGCACCAACGGTGAAGACGCAACCGATACCGAACTGTCCGAGGACATTGCCTATCTGCGCAAGACCTGGGCCGGCATTCGCGAGGCGGCGCTGCGCCAGCCACCGCGTTCGCTGCTGCACCAGGACCTGAACCTGCTGCAACGCGTGCTGCGCGATCTGGTGAGCGAACACACGCAATCGATCCGCATCGATTCGCGCGAGCAATTCGGTGTCATGCAGGCATTCGGCAAGGACTTCATGCCTACGGCAGTCGACAAGCTGCAGCTGTACAAGATGGAGCGGCCGATCTTCGATCTCTACTCGATCGATGAAGACGTCGCGCGAGCCCTGGGCCGGCGCGTCGATCTGAAATCCGGCGGCTACCTCATCGTCGATCAAACCGAAGCCTTGACCACCATCGACGTGAACACCGGTGGTTACGTCGGCGCACGCAATTTCGACGACACGATCTTCAAGACCAACCTCGAAGCCGCAGGTGCGATTGCCCGCCAGCTGCGCCTGCGCAATCTGGGCGGCATCGTCATCGTCGACTTCATCGACATGGTGCGCGACGACCATCAGAACTCGGTGCTCAGCGAGTTCAAGAAACAACTCTCCCGCGACCGCGTCAAGACCATGGTGGGCGGCTTCTCGCAGCTCGGCCTGGTCGAGATGACGCGCAAGCGCACCCGCGAATCGCTCGCTCATATTCTGTGCGAGCCATGCCCCACCTGCCAGGGCGTGGGGCAGGTCAAAACGGCACGCAGCATTTGCTATGAGATTCTGCGTGAGTTGCTGCGTGAAGCGCGCCAATTCAATCCGCGCGAATTCAAGGTCATCGCATCTGCCAAGGTGGTGGAGCTGTTTCTCGATGAAGAAAGCCAGCACCTGGCCGGATTATCGGATTTCATTGGCAAGCCGATTTCGCTGCATGCCGAGCCAGATGTCGGGCAGCAGCAATACGATATTGTGCTGATCTGACATCGCGCCCGCAGTGGCGGGATGGATGGAACAAAACGGGGCCCAGGGCCCCGTTTTTTTGTTTCTGTGACTCATTATGGCGAACCTTGTTTATG
>CALMCS010000134.1 GCA_937862875.1 uncultured Comamonadaceae bacterium | reverse complement strand
CACATGCCCGTAGTGCGTGGCCTGGGAAAGGACCTCGCCCTTCCCTCCCATCAGTTGAAAGAAGAATGGCGCGAGCAGCACAAAGAACAGCGAGTAGGCAACGCCGACACCCGCCCCAATGGCGATGGAGTGCAGCGCGAGCGTTCCGGCACGATCACGGTCGCCCGCGCCCAGCGCCCGGCTGATGGCGGACGACACGCCGCCGCCCATGGCACCGTTGCTCATCATCTGCGTGAGCATGGCAAACGGAAACACGATGGCCATCGCCGCCAGCGGAACCGTGCCGAGTTGCCCCACGTAATACGTCTCGGCAATCCCCACCAGCACCGACATCACCAGCGCCAGCACGTTGGGCACTGCGAGGCGCAGCAGGGTCGGCAGGATCGCGCCCTGAAGCAGTGGCGACACCGCAGCGGGCTTCGGGGACGCGCTGGAGTTGGCGTGGGCTGTGGTGGCAGTGGTCATGGTCAGCGCTTCAAGCGCCGTCGGCGGTGGAGGTCATGAAGGGCTTGGCTCCGAGCTGCGCTGCGTCGCTTGCAACTGCTGCTTCAACTGTTCGCGCAGCTGCGGTCTGGCGGCAAAGGGATCACTTGGATTGCGGCCCTGGAGGATGTCCTCCATGCGCGTCTGCACCGCACCAATCGCCTGCGGATGGCTGAAGATATAGAACTGCTCGGCCGCCACCGCGTCGAACACTTTCTGCGCGACTTCTTCGGCGGTGACCTTGCCGCTGGCCACGGCCTTGTCGAGCATCTGCGCTCCCACTTGTTGACTGCGTGTGGCCTGATCGGCGCTCAGCGCGTCGGGGCGATTGCGCTCGCTGTGACCAATGCCCGTCGGCACAAAGTACGGACACAGCACGCTCGTCCCGATCTGGTCAGTGACGAGTTGCAGATCTTGGTACAGCGTCTCCGACAGCGCGACCACCGCGTGCTTGCTGACGTTGTAGACGCCCAGATTCGGGGTTGCCAACAGACCGGCCATGCTGGCGGTGTTGACGATATGACCGCGCCAGGCGGCGTCTTGCCGTGCCGCATCGAGCATCATCGGAGTGAAGACGCGCACACCGTGGGCCACGCCCATGAGGTTCACACCCAGGACCCAAGCCCACTCGCGCGCCGACGTCTCCCAGATCAAGCCCGCCGCGCCCACGCCGGCGTTGTTGAACACCAGATGCGGCGCACCGAAACGCTGGCGCACGGCCTCGCCGAGCGCGTCCATCTCATCGGCATTGGAGACATCCACCCGGCGCGCAAGCACCGGCACGCCCAGCGCCTTCATCTCGGCCTCGACCGCGGCCAACGCGTCGGCCTGCACATCAACCAACACCAACTGCATTCCAAGGCGCGCACCCATGCGTGCGCACTCCAATCCAAAGCCCGAGGCGGCGCCCGTCAGTACGGCGGTCTTGCCCGCGAAATTCTCAATCATTCAGTCTGTCTCCGTTGCCTGTTCTTCTGTCGCGGTCGCATCGACCCAGCGGCCCAACCATCCACCGAGCAATCCGTCGATCAATGGTCGAACGCCTTCATCACATAGCCCACGCGCGGAAAGTGCACGTGCACATGGCCGACGCGCGCATCGATTCGCGACAGCGTGTAGCGCGTACGTGTGGCCGCGACCAACTTGCCGATGGTGGGCTCCACGCCAAAGCGCTCGGCGGCGATGGAGACCTTGGTGCCCAGATCGATGCCGTGATCGTTGATGAACACCTCGGTATCGGGCAGTGGCACCGGCTCGGCGTCGGCCGCCACCGTCAAGGCTTCCTGCGCCGTGAATTTTTCCATGTGGCCGACGCCCAACTGCGCGATCCGGTCCATCCACTCCAGGACCTGCGGCGTGGCATCGAAGATGCTGGCGAGTTCCGGCGTGGCGACGCGCGTGAAGCGCAGCGGGTGGTAGGCGGCAAAGTCGGCAATGCAGGGCTGATCGCCCAGCAGAAAGGGGTGCTCGTCGAGCATGCCGGCGATGCGCCGCAAGTCGGAGCGGTAGGCAATCGCCGCTTCGGGCGTGCTCATCAGCGGAATGCCCATGGCCTGGCGGTCGTTCACAAACGCCTCGCCCGCCGCCCGGTCCGCGCTGGCAAACAAGGCCTGCAGACCACGCGACTGGAAGTTGTAGGACATGGCAGCCCAGAACATGGTGGTGTCCGCCCACTGCGCCACCACCCGTGCGAGGCCCTTGTGCTGCGGGGGATACAGCGTCGGATCGGGGTGCTCATGTTCGAGCACATCGCAGATCAGCGCGGTGTCGCAATAGATGTCTGCACCAATCTGCAGAATGGGCGTCTTGCGATAACCGCCGGTGAGCGCGAGTACATCCGGCTTGGGCAGGATGGCGGGGATGATGACCGACTTCCAGTCCAGCCGCTTGAATCCAAAGACCGTTCGTACCTTGTGCGAGAACGGAGACATGGGGTAGTGGTGCAGTATCAATTCGCTCACGGTGTGTATCTCCTCGTCGTTATCGTCTCAGGTCGCCATCGTCCGCTCGGGTGGATACGTCGCGTCGCTGGCCGGTCCGTCCTATCTCGGTGACTCTCCCAGCGGCGCTGGGCAGAGCATTTCCACATGCGGAATATCGTCTTCCAGATATTCCTCCGAAACCGTCGAAAAACCCAGCTCGCCGTACATGCGCTGCAAATGCGCCTGCGCGCTGATGCGGATCGGCGCGCCAGGAAAAATTCGGCCCGATTGCGCGATGCCTTCAGCCACCATCTGGCGTCCAAAGCCCAAACCGCGAATCTCGGGCGCACAGGCGACACGGCCAATCGACGCCTCGGCGTACTTCACGCCGGGCCCCAGGATTCGCAGCGTCGCCAGCAAGGCGTTGCCGTGCTCCGACTGCGGCGCGCGGCCCAGCAGGTGCCAGGCGTGCTGGTCGTACTCGTCCGGGTCTTGATACGGTCCCTGCTCCAGAATGAAAACCCGGCAGCGCAAGGCCAGCGCGTCGTGCAGATCATGCACGCTCAGGTCGTTGAAGTGTTTCCAGGTCCATTGCATTGGAATGGGCAAACTCATCTTGGGGGTGCTTCCGCTCTGTGGTTCGCTCATCAATCGGTCGCCATGGGTTTAGCAGGTGCATCCACCTGAGCCGGCTTCTCGCGCGGCACGTAGCGAAACGTGCCGGTCGCCGTAGTGCACAGCACGCCGTTGGCGTCGTAGATGCCGCCCTCCATGAAGGCCAGGGTCCGGGTGCGGTGCAGCATGCGCGCCTTGGCCACCAACGGGCCCTTGGCCGGAGCCATGAAACTGGACTTCATCTCGATCGTGACCACACCGTGGTCCGGAGTCTCGCTGCGCGCTGCCACCGACAGGGCCACATCCAAAAGCGTCATGGATGCGCCGCCATGCGTGACACCGTGGGAATTCAGGTGCTCGGGGAGCGGCGTGTAATGCAACTCCGACTCGCCATTTTCCATGCGGTGCAAGGTGAAGCCCAAATGCTTCACGAAAGGAACTTCAGCGCGAAAACTCAGCACAAAGGCGTCTCCAGAAAAATGAATTCGATTATTTCAGGAAGCATATCCGCTTGGCCGCAATCGCGCTGAGAACCTCGTGTTTTGGCGAACTGACTGGTTTGGCTGGATGGGATCAGCCGCCCACCACGGCACTGACGCCGCCGTCCGCCGCAATCCACTGGCCGGTGATGTGCTTGCCCGCATCGCTCGCCAGCAACAACGCCAGACCCTTCAGATCCTCATCGTCGCCCAGGCGGCGCAGGGGCGCGCCGGCGCTCATCTTTTCCTCGCCGATGGTGTCGATCAGCACCTCGGCCATCTTGGTGCGAAAGAATCCGGGGCAAATGCAGTTGACGCGCACACCGCGCGGGCCCCATTCGGCCGCCAGCGCGCGGGTGAAGTTCAGCACCGCGCCCTTGGACGTGTTGTAGGCAATGGTTTTCATCTCGGTGGGATTGCCGCCCAGCGCGGCAATGGAGGCGAGATTGATGATGCTGCCCGTGCCGCGCGGCAGCATGCTGCGCTTGCCGATTTCCTGGCTCAGCAGAAAGTAGCCGCGGATGTTCAGGTTCATCACCTTGTCCCAGGCGGCCACCGGATAGTCCTCGGCCGGGGAGCCCCAGCTGGCGCCGGCGTTGTTCACCAGAATGTCGACGTCGCCCACACGCTGCAGGGTTTCGTCGACCAGGCGGTGAATATCGGCCTCGCTGGCACAGTCGGCCGCGACCCAACGGGCATCAATGCCCCGATCGGCCAGCGCCGCGACCGCCTCCTCCAGGTCCGCGGACTTGCGCGACGTGATCAGCACCTTGGCCCCCGCCTCACCCAGCGCCTCGGCCATTTGCAGCCCGAGGCCGCGCGAGCCGCCGGTAATCAGTGCGGTTTTCCCTTTGAGATCAAACAGTTCCATTACCGAGCGAGACATGAATTGCGTCCTTTTTTCAAGGGCCAAGAGCCCAAAGTCAACCGCGATGGCCGCCAAAAGCTAGTACCCATCGCCGTCATTTCAATAATCAATGCCATTCTCGCGAACGCCCGCCGCAAGTCCTGTCGCCTTGGCGATTCAACGGATGGGAGTACGCCGGGACCCTCCGGAGGGACCCAAAACTATTCCCGATGATGCCTGCCTGTCTTCGCACTCTGGTAGTGTTTAGGCTATGCATACCCCCACCGACACCCAAAACGCGACTCAGATTCAGAGTCAGACAACCGCCTTTCAAAGCGGGATTTTTCAATCCATCCCGGCCGTGGGGCGCTATGTTTTTTTCACGCCTGCCCAGCATAGCGACGCAGCCGGCCTTCGCGCTGGCCTCGCGCGCCTGAAGATCCTCGTCGATGGCGACTCGGTCGTTGCGGCACTGGGTCCGCAGTTGGTGAGCGCGCTGGACGCACAAGTACCGGGCCTGCGCGAGTTTCCGGCCATGAGTGGCCCCGACGGCGTGAACGTGCCCTCCACGCCCGCGGCCTTGCTGCTGTGGCTGCGCGGCAGCGATTTTGGTGACCTGATCAACCGCACCCGCGCCCTGGCCGCCGTGCTGCGCCCCGCGTTCGACATTGTCGACATCGTGGACGGTTTTCGCCACGGCCCGGTCGACAAGGGCCACGCCCATGACCTGACCGGTTATGAAGACGGCACGGAAAACCCCGAAGGCGAAGCCGCCGAAGCCGCCGCGTTTGTGCAAGGCCAGGGTGCCGGCATGGATGGTTCGAGCTTTCTGGCCAATCAACAGTGGCTGCATAACTACCAGCAGTTCGAGTCGTTCAGCGTCCCGGACC
>CALMCS010000133.1 GCA_937862875.1 uncultured Comamonadaceae bacterium | reverse complement strand
TGATTGTGGGCAGTACCACGACCGCCCTGCTGCGGCTCAGCTCGGTGCCGGTGCTGGTACTGCGATAAATAGGGCCAAAAAAACGCCGCAGACCTTGTGGTTTGCGGAGTTTTTGCCATTCAGCCATCAAGCTGGTGGGTGGATTGCATTTCTTTGTTTATCCACGCAGGAACGGCAGCGCCGAATCCAGCAGTTCCTGCGGCGCTTCTTCGGCGATGTAATGTCCGCAGGGCAAGGTATGCCCCACCACATTCGTACCGACCTTCTGCCACTCCTTGAGCGGCTCGAAGCAGCGGTGGACGGTGCCCTTCTCGCCCCACAGAATCTGCGTGGGCGTGGTCAGCATGTGGCCGGATGCGATGTCTTCCCGGTCGTGTTCCAGGTCGATGTCGGCCGATGCGCGGTAGTCTTCGCAGAGTGCGTGTGCAGCACCTGGCAAGGCCATGCAGCGTTCGTACTCGGCCAGTGCGCGCAGGTCGAACGGGGCCAGGCCTGCGCTGCGGCCGCCGATCACGTCGCGCACGTAGCCTGCGGGGTTGGCGTTGATCAGGCGCTCCGGGAATGGCGTCTTCTGGATCAGGAAGAACCAGTGCCAGTACGCACGGGCGAAGGCTTCGGTGGTCTGCGAATACATCGCCACCGTGGGCGCGATGTCGAGCAGCACCATGCGCTCTACGGCATCCGAATGGTCGAGTGCCAAGCGGTGCGCCACGCGTGCGCCGCGGTCATGGCCCATGACCTTGAATTGGGAGTGACCGAAGTGCTGCATCACCTGCAGCATGTCGCGCGCCATCACGCGCTTGCTGTAATCGGCGCTGCGGGCACCGCCATTGGGTTTGGACGAGTCGCCATAACCGCGCAGATCAGCGATCACCAATGAGAAATGCTTGGCCAACTCTGGAGCCACTTTGTGCCAGATGGCGGAGGTTTGCGGGTGACCGTGCAGCAGCAACAGTGGAGGACCTTCTCCACCGGTCAATGCACGAATGTGCACACCACCTTCTGCCGAAATCGAATGGCTGTGAAAGCCCGGGAACAATGCGCTGAGCGTGCTGGAATGCATCTGTTGTATTTGTCTCTGGAAATGAGGGGTGGTGTCGAGGCCGCAGACTCACGCCTGGCCGCTCACCACTCCGCTCTGGTAAAGAAGGTTTCCATATTAGGATTGAAAACCATCGTCCTCACTGCGTAAGCCACCGGTTCAAGCCTTATAGAACTTGAGCTTCATCAAACAGCAGGCAACTTGTGGGCCTGCCCGAACCCGTCTGCAAAATGCGAGACGGCTGGTGGGTCGCAAAGGTAAGCAAGGTTAACTCAATAGAAGCCTTACCCACACAAACTGCTCATCCACCATACAATGGGTTGAAGGGGTACCGCGCCCATTCAAGGCAGCGCGGCGGCCACCAGTTTTTGGGTATAGGGGTGCTGCGGCGCATCGAGCACCTCGCGGACGCTGCCGCTTTCCAGCACTTCGCCGTCCTTCATCACGATCACTTCATGCGCCATGGCGCGCACCACGGCGACGTCGTGGGTGATCAGCAGGTAGGTGAGCTGATGCTCCTTCTGCAGGCGCTGCAGCAGGCCCAGCACTTGCTGCTGGATCGTGACGTCGAGCGCGCTGGTCGGCTCGTCGAGCACCAGCAGATCGGGCTCGACGATCAAGGCGCGGGCGATGGCCAGGCGTTGGCGCTGGCCGCCGGAGAATTCATGCGGGTAGCGTGACAGCAGGCCGGGAAATTGCGCGTCGGTGAGGCCCACGTCGGTCAGCACTTTCAAGACCCGCTGGCGAAGCTCTTCCTCGCTCAATTGGGCGGCATGCACGCGCAGGCCTTCGCCGACGATGCCCTCCACCGTCAGGCGCGGGGACAGGGACGAGAACGGGTCCTGAAAGACCACCTGCACATGCCGGCGCATCACCTTGTTGTGCTGCGAATTGTGTTGTGCGGGTTGCTGCCATTGGTGACCCGAAAGCTCGACATGCCCCTCGAACTTCAGCAAACCAAGCACCGCCTGTGCGAGCGTAGACTTGCCGGAGCCGGATTCGCCCACCACGCCCAAGGTCTGCGCGCGCGGGATATCGAACGCCACATGTTTGACGGCGTCGAATTGGCCGTGCTTGAACCAACCGCGAATGCCCGGCAATGGGACCGGGTAGCTGACGCTCAAGTCTTTCACCTGCAACGCCGGCTCGGTGGCCGACACATCGCCCGGCGGAACTTCGATCACGTCGCGCACCGGCGCGCTGCCGATCAGTCGTTGGGTATACGGTTGCTGCGGATGATGGAACACCTCGCTCACGGGGCCCTGCTCCACCAGTACGCCGTGCTCCATGACGGCGACGCGATCGGCGAAGCGGCGCACCAGCACCAGATCGTGCGTGATGAGCAGCACGGCCATGCCGGTCTGGCGCTGCAGGTCGCTCAGCAGATCGAGAATCTGGCCGCGCAGCGTGACGTCGAGCGCCGTGGTCGGTTCGTCGGCCAGCAGCAAACGGGGCTTGCTGGCGAGCGCCATGGCGATCATGGCGCGCTGGCGCTGGCCGCCCGAGAGCTGGTGCGGGAACGACTTGGCGCGCCGAGCCGGATCAGGGATGCCGGTGCTCGCTAGCAGTTCGATCGCCGCATTCATGGCCTGGTGTGCCGACAGCGCCTGCTTGAGCTGCAACACCTCCGCGACCTGCTCGCCCACCGACATCAGCGGGTTCAGCGCGGTCATGGGTTCCTGGAACACCATGGCGATTTCGCCGCCGCGCACGCCGCGCAATTCGCGCTCGGACAGGGTCAGCAGATCGCGGCCGGAGAGCTTGACCTCACCCGTCACCTTGGCATCGCCGGCAAGGCGCAGCAGCGACAAGGCGGTCACCGTCTTGCCCGAACCCGACTCGCCCACCAGAGCGAGTTTTTCGCCCTCGTGGATGTCGAAGCTCACGCCATGCACCACCTCCTTGTCGCCAAAACGCACGTGCAGATCTCGCACTTGCAAAAGCGGCGAGCCAGAGGCGGATGACGTGGTGGGCGCAAGTGACATGAGGTCGGAAATCTTTTCGGTAATGGCCAGGGAATGGTGGGCGTCAGGTATCCATCTTCCGTGGATCCAGCGCATCGCGCAGCGCATCGCCCATGAAAGTCAGCAGCAGCAGCGTGATCACCAGCACCGCGAAGGTGCTGATCGAGATCCACCACGCATCGATATTGTTCTTGCCCTGCGAGAGCAGCTCGCCCAGGCTGGGTGTGCCGGGCGGCACGCCGAGTCCCAGAAAATCCAGCGAGGTCAGCGCGAGAATCGCCGCGCCCATGCGAAACGGCAGAAACGTGACCACGGGCGTCATGCTGTTGGGAAGAATGTGGCGCCAGATGATTTGCCAGTTGCTCACGCCCAGAGCCCGCGCCGCCTTGACGTAGTCGAGCTGGCGATTGCGCAGGAACTCGGCGCGCACATAGTCCGACAGGCCCATCCAGCCGAACAGCGACAGCAGCACCAGCAACAGTGCGACGCTGGGCGCGAAAATTGCGGAAAAGATGATCAGCAGATAGAGCTCGGGCATGGAGCCCCAGATTTCGATGAAGCGCTGAAACGCCAGGTCGATCTTGCCGCCGAAGAAACCCTGCACCGCCCCGGCCAGCACGCCCAGAATGACGCCGACCACCGTCAACGCCAGGGCGAACAACACGCTAACCCGAAAGCCATAGAGCAACTGCGCGAGCAGATCACGCCCGCGGTCATCCGTGCCGAGCCAGTTGTCGCGTGACGGTCCGGACGGACTCGGCGCTTTCGCAAAATAGTTCAGCGTGTTCGCGCCGTAGCGATTGAGCGTGTAGATTGCCCAGTTGCCGTCTTTGGACAGGCGCTCGGTGATGTACGGATCGAGATAGTCGGTCGGGGTTTGAAAGTCACCGCCGAACGTGGTTTCGGGGTAGTCGTGCAGCATCGGCACGTACAGCTGGCCCTCGTAGCGCACCAGCAGCGGTTTGTCGTTGGACACCAACTCCGACGCGAGACTCACCACCACCAGAAAAGCAAAGACCACCAAGCTCCAATAGCCAAGGCGATTGCGGCGGAAACGACGCCAGGCACGTGCGGTTTGAGATTGCGAATGTCCCACGGAGATGTTGGTCGAGATCGTTGTTGTTGAGGCCAAAAATCGAAGGATCCGGCGGTCGAGGCTCAGCGCGCTTGACCCGCCGGAATCCAATCAAAGCAAAACAATAATAGCGACATTCGGCGGGGCTGCCGAAAATTCAGCCTTATCGCGACGCGACCTGTACCAATTCGACGATGTGTGGCACGTTGTCGATCAACACTACCTTGGCGGACATATCGCGCGTGGCGACCTTTTGCTCGTTCACAAACAGGTCGGTCTTGACGGCGTATTGGCCCTGCGAGACGCCCTGGGGCAAGGTCAGCTCAAAGGCGTTTTCGTAGCGGCCGCCGGTCTTGGCCTGGAACGGCTTGGACGATGGCGCGTTGCCGATCGGGTTGCCATCGGGCGTATAGACCACCAACTCTTCGCGCACGCTGCGCACCGGTTGCATGCTGCCATCTACCACTTCGACCGCAGATTGCACCTTGAATTTTTGACCGCGCTGCACGGATGGGGCGCTGATCCCGGCTGAGTAATTCACCACCGTAGGCTGATCGGGCAGCGCACCGTGGTCACGGCGATACTGCGTCTCGACTTGCTGGGCGGTCTTGCGTTGAACCGATTGCACGTTGTAAGCGGCGCAGGTGGCATAGCCGATGGCACCACCCATGGCCGCGCCCATGACAGCGCCCTCTTTCCCAGCCACCGCGGCACCCAGAACGGCACCCAACAACCCCATCCCCACCGCAGCGCTGGTGGTATTGCAGGGATCTGCGCCCTGTGCCGTGTTTTGACGGTTGCCCGGTGCTGTGGCACATCCGGCCAGCAAAGTGACGATGGCGCAGCACGCAATCGTGCGTTGGAATCCGCTGCGGCGCTGCGCAATGTTTGTGTTGTTCATGTTCTCTCTCTGATCTTTCTGTTTTATTGAATGACGATGGCCTTGCGCATGTACTCCAGCTCATGCTGGGTAATGCGTTGCTTCATTCTGGCGACATCGGGGTTGCGCGGATCCATGCGTTCTGCGCTCTTCACGTAGGTCTTGGCTTCGTCGTACAGATGGCGCTGCATGGAGCTTTCGGCATCGCGCAGGAAGGCATTCGCCATGTCGCGCTGCGCGTTGTCTTGCTGCGCCGCCGGAGCGGGTGCAGGC
>CALMCS010000132.1 GCA_937862875.1 uncultured Comamonadaceae bacterium | reverse complement strand
TCTGGTTAAGAAGAAGCGGGAGTAAATGACTGCGCCGCGCTTTTCACCCGAATTGGCTGAGTTGCAGCATTTTTTTGAATGCCTGCATGTCTTTTCATCGCAAGCGAGGTCGTTTTGTCGACAAATCCCGTTTTCCCCGGCGTGGCGTTCTATGCCACGTTGAGTAGAGAAAGAAAAACCTTCGAAGGCAAGATTGCCAAAAGCCATTCGAACCAACTACGGCAAATGCAGACGGACGGAGCGCGCTCGCTTTCCGACCTGACCGCCTTGCAGCAGATGCTTCAAAAAAACGCGCAGGACCTGCCGCGCGATCGCAAGCAGGAAACACCCACGACCGACAGCAAAATCAGCCCTTCCTGCATCGCTCTGGCCAACCGCTGCATCGAACTGCAAAGCGCCTATCTGGCGCTGCTCGCAGACATGGACGCGGGCCGCGCCGAAGGTGCGACAGGCGGTTGGGTCAAGGGGCTCCAGAACCGCATCGATTCACTCGAGGAAGAACGAGAAGCGCTGGAAGAAAAAACCGCGCGCTTCTCGAAGATTCTGGTGCTGCTTCAGTCGTCGGTCGCGGCGCGGAACGCCGCAGCCGATTTAGAAGTCCAGAGTGCGGACACCCTGTGACGTACCCAGCAGGCAGACCTGCGCCTTCTGGTGAGCGAACACGCCCACGGTGATCACGCCGGGCCATTGGTTGACCGTGCTCTCGAACTCGAGCGGCACCTGAATCGCCAGACCGCGCACGTCGATGATGTGCTGGCCGTTATCGGTCACCAGCGGCTGGCCGTCTTTCTGGCGAATGGTGGCGGTGGCACCCAGGGCCTCGAAGCGGCGCTGAATCTGCGCCGCGGCCATCGGGATCACTTCCACCGGCAGCGGAAACTGACCCAGCACATCGACCAGCTTCGACTCATCGGCGATGCACACAAAGCGCTTGGCCAGGGCCGCAACGATCTTCTCGCGCGTCAGCGCCGCACCGCCTCCCTTGATCATGTAACCTTGGGCATCGATTTCGTCGGCTCCATCGATATAAACCGACAGTTCGGACACCTCGTTGGCATCGAAAACCGGAATGCCGAGTGCCTGCAGGCGTTCGGTACTGGCAACCGAGCTGGAAACCGCACCGCGAATGCGGTCTTTCATGCTGGCCAGGGCGTCGATGAACTTATTCACCGTGGAGCCTGTTCCCACCCCCACAATCTCGCCTGGCACGACATATTGCAGCGCGGCCTGACCGACGAGAGTCTTGAGTTGATCTTGAGAAAGTGAGTTGGTAGCTGTCATGGGCGAAAATCCGTATAGAACCTCCAATTATCTCAATGTCTCTCCTACCTTACGCACTCGCTCGCCCAATACTCTTCAACATGGACCCGGAAAAGGCCCATGAACTCACCATGGACATGCTCGCCAAGGGCCAGCGCACGCCTCTGCAATGGGCGTGGTGCAGCGCCACGGTGAATGACCCCATTGAACTTGCGGGACTGAAATTCCCCAACCGCGTGGGCATGGCCGCCGGTCTGGACAAGAACGCCCGCGTCATCGACGGCCTGGCCGCCATGGGCTTCGGCTTCGTGGAAGTCGGCACCGTGACGCCCAAGGGCCAGCCCGGCAACCCCAAGCCGCGCATGTTCCGCCTGCCCGCCGCCAACGCGCTCATCAACCGACTGGGCTTCAACAATGAAGGCCTCGACGCGTTCATTCGCAACGTCAAGCGCTCGCAGACGCGTGCCCAGGGCAAGCCCATGCTGCTGGGCCTGAACATCGGCAAGAACGCCGTCACGCCGATCGAAGAAGCCACCAGCGACTATTTGATTTGCCTCGAAGGCGTCTACCCGCACGCCGACTACGTGACGGTGAACATCAGCTCACCCAACACCAAGAACCTGCGCGCGCTGCAAAGCGACGAAGCGCTCGATGGACTGCTGTCCGCGATCTCAGAACGCCGCGAACAACTGGCCGCCCAGCACCAGCGCCGCGTTCCGATTTTCGTGAAGATCGCCCCCGATCTGGACGAGTCGCAGGTCGCCCTCATCGCCGCCACGCTCAAGCGCAACGGCATGGACGGCGTCATCGCCACCAACACCACCATCAGCCGCGAGGCCGTCAAGGGCATGGCGCACGCGGAAGAAACCGGTGGCCTGAGCGGCTCGCCGGTTCTGGAGGCCAGCAACCGCGTGATCGCGCAACTGCGCGCAGAACTCGGCAGTGGCTACCCCATCATCGGTGTGGGCGGCATCCTGAGTGCCGAAGACGCGGTCAGCAAGATCCGCGCAGGTGCCGACGTCGTGCAGATCTACACCGGCCTGATCTACAAGGGCCCCGAACTGGTCACGCAGGCCGCGCAAGCCATCAAGAACATGAAGCGCTAAAGGAAAACAAAACACAACAAAACAAAACGCCCATCGAGCCGAGCTCAATGGGCGTTTTTCTTGGCGTGTGCGATGAGCGCGTTGTTAGTTACTTGCGCATTCGCATCACGATCGGCAGGATGATCCCCGCCAGTCGAATCAATTTGCTTGGCCCCGCGGCCAAGGCCACGCCCAGCACGCCGGCCACTGCGACCGGATGCAGACGCGCAAAGCTCAACAATCGAACCGCCAACGGTGCTTCCGCATCGATGCGATCCGAGGCCGCCGCCTTGAGAGCGCGTGCCTGGTGCATGGCCAGGGCGCGTGCGTGCAGGCGATCGCGCTGCGCCTCGATGCGCTTGAGCACATCGCGCTCTGCGGGCGACGCGTGCGCCGCATCCAACTCACGCGAAACGTGAGATGCGGCCGCAGCGGATGATGTTGTAGTAGTTGTGGATGCTGTACTCCGACTCATTACAGCTTCTCCTTCACGTAGTTCCAGTCCTTCGCCAGCACCCGCTTGGTCAATGCAAAAGCATTGCCCGCACGCTTGGCGATCAAGACCATGGAGCCCAGCGCGGCGATCCAGAGCACGCACCAGACGCCAGCGAGAATCCATCCCACGGTGGCCCGATCAGGTGTGTCCCAGTATTGAACCAGAATGGCCAGCGACAGCATGATCAGTGCAATCACCGTCAAGCCGCCCGCCACAATGCCCAGCACCGCCATGCAAATCAACCGGCGCTTCTGAGCGGCCCACTCCAGACCCACGAGCTCCATCCGGTCTTCCACCGCGATGGCTCCCTCGATCACGTTAGCTCGCCAACGCGCGGCCAAGCCTTCCAGACCCAGCAATGAAAGTAGATTCATGCGCCCTTTCGCCTTTCCAGCGTTGTTGCTCTATGGCTCAAATCGGTCGGGCGCAGCATCATCAAGCCACGCCCTGTCCGATCAACGACGTGCCAGCAAAAAACCAACCAGTGCACCGACTGCCAGCGCGGCGCTGGCAACACGCCATGGCTCGTCGTGGGCATAACGATCGGCGTGGCGTGCGGCTTCCTTGGCCTGGTACGCAGCTTCTTGCGCGGCACGAACGGCAGAGTCGCGCACCGTGTACACGGTGTCGTCCAGACGCTTGCGCAGCTGGCGAATTTCCGGAACGCTATCCAGATCCTTGCTGGACAACAATCCACGCAGATCGCCAACGAGTTTTTCCATGTCTTCTTGTGCGCTGGAGATTTTTTCAGATACAAAACTCATTG
>CALMCS010000131.1 GCA_937862875.1 uncultured Comamonadaceae bacterium | reverse complement strand
CAGGCGGCGCTGGCCTATGAGCAGGCGGTGTTGGCGGCGCTGGGTGACGCCGAGCGTGCGCTGGTCGACTACCACGGCGGGCTGGACACGTTGGAGCGCCGTGCCATGGCCCTGGATGCGGCACGAACCAGCTACGGCTACGCCAAGGCACGCTACGCCGCAGGTGATGTTGCACTGGTGGAGCTGCTGGCCGCCCAGCGCAGCCTGCACGAAGCCGAAACCGCAGCCGCGCGGGCACATACCAACGCCGCCGTGCAATTGGTGGCGCTGTACAAGGCCCTTGGTGGTGGCTGGGACGTATCCACGGCGGCACCGACCGCAACCCATTCGCTTCGTGGCGCTACCGCCCCCCTCGCGTTTTCAAGCCGTTGACTCAACACAAGGAGACCGTCATTCAAATCAACGTTGGAAGTCTCGACCGCATTGTCCGCATCGTCGTCGGACTGGTTCTGCTCAGCCTCCCGCTGTGGCTGGATTCATCCTGGCGTTGGCTGGGACTCATCGGAATCATGCCCCTCATCACCGGCCTGGCTGGCCGCTGTCCGGGCTACCGTCTGCTTGGCCTGAGCACTTGCCCGATACAAAAGAAAAAACCGGAGTGAGCATCCCATGAAACTGCATTTTCTGGGCGCTGCGCGCGAAGTCACCGGGTCGTGTTTCTTGGTGGAAGGGCTCAACGTACGCTTCCTGGTGGATTGCGGCATGGTTCAGGGCGGCCGCACGGCGGCGGCCCGCAACCATGAGCCATTCCCGTTCGACCCGGCGTCGATTGATTTCGTGCTCCTGACCCATGCCCATATCGACCATAGTGGGCTATTGCCAAAACTCACGCGCGCCGGGTTCAAGGGGGCCATCTACGCCACTCCCGCCACGGTTGATCTGCTGGGCGTGATGCTGCCCGACAGTGCCCACATCCAGGAGAGCGATGCAAAGCGCAATGCGCAGCGACTCCGCGGAAAGGACGCACTGCCGCCGCTGTATACGCTGCAGGATGCCAGCGACTGCTTGCAGCAGGCGCGAGGCGTCGAATACGACCGGGAGTTCGCGCCCCGCGTCGGGGTGCGCGCACGTTTCCGCGATGCCGGGCACATTCTTGGGTCGGCCATCATCGAGGTCTGGGTCACCGAATATGGCTACCCGACAAAGCTCGTTTTCAGTGGCGACCTCGGCCAACCGGCGCGCCCGATACTGCGCGACCCGACAACCATCGAGGACGCCGACATCCTCGTCATCGAGTCCACCTACGGCAACCGCCAGCACAAGGATTTCTCGGCGACCGAAGAGGAAATGATCGGCATCGTCGAAAAGACATTGTTCGAACGCGGCGGCAATGTCATCGTTCCGGCCTTCGCGGTCGGCCGAACCCAGGAAATCCTTTATCACCTGCACCGACTAACCTGCGAGGGGCGGCTGCGGCAACCGAAGGTATTCGTCGATTCGCCAATGGCCACGCAGGCCACGCGCATCACGCGAGAACATCTCGAATTGTTCGACGAACAGGCGAAACGGTTGGTAGGATGGCACGCGCGCGGCGAGAACCTCCCATACCTGAGTTTCACAGCGAGCGCTGAGGAGTCCATGGCGCTGAACCGGATCCGCTCCGGGGCCATCATCATTTCTGCCAGCGGCATGTGCGATGCGGGACGTATCCGGCACCACCTGCGCCACAACTTGCCGCGCCGGGAATGCAGCATCTTGTTTCCCGGTTTTCAGGCGCAGGGGACGCTTGGTCGGCGCCTGATCGAGGGTGCCGAACGTGTACGCATCTTCGGTGAGGACATCCCGGTACGTGCGGCGATCCACAGCGTGGACGGCCTCTCCGCGCATGCCGACCAGAAGGCGTTGCTGGATTGGGCTCGGGGTTTTATTCACCCCCCGGCGCAAACCTTCGTGGTGCATGGGGAACTGTCCGCCGCCCAGACCTTCGCCGAACTCTTGCAACAGCAACTCGGCTGGCAGGTTACGGTGCCCGAGCATGGTCATGCGCTGCGCTGGCCGGACTTTCTGGCGCACGAGTGATGAAGCCCGCCGAAGATCTCGATGAACGCCTGCGCGCCATCCGCGAGTCGCCAACGTACCGTCTTGCGTACGAAGACATCGAGCTGCTTGGCCAGGAAGAACTGCGGCCGCTGCGACTGCAGCTCGAACTGCTCAAGCCTGACCGCATCCTGCACGAGCAAGGCATTCGCTCGACGGTAGTGGTCTTCGGCAGCGCACGCGTGAGCGATGCCGAGACGGCAGAAGCCCGTCTTGGC
>CALMCS010000130.1 GCA_937862875.1 uncultured Comamonadaceae bacterium | reverse complement strand
CACTTGCTGCAGTGCCACGGCGTCGGCCGTGGAAATGTCCAAGTCACTGGCGGCCAGATCGCCCTCGCCCAGCGTCGTGGGATCAATGCCCGAGATATTGCCGAAATGCACCAGCGCGCTCAGGTACGAACCGTACTTGCTGGGGTGAAAGTAGTCGGTATGCCAGAGATTGATCTTGCCGGCTTCGGGCACATACGGATCGCGCATGGCGATGCCGGTGGTCACCGCACGCAGGAATGCATCCCCCACAGGCGATACCCCTTTGAAGCGCGTGTTGGCCGCGGCACGGTTGAAATAACCGTTGTGAAAATCCGCAGTCATCGCCTCCAGACCTTCGGCGGCGGTGTAGGTCGTGCCCTTGGCGTTGGAGCCATTGGGAGCGATCAAATCCGGCCGCGCCCAGGTTTGGTAGAGGTAGACATCGGTCTGCTCGCTCGCATTCGGATTGGGCTGGGCCACCGTCCGCGTGGCATCACAATTGGCCTGCGAGGCTCCAGTCAATGCCGCGCAGTTCGCGCCAAACAATTGCGTTTCGGTAAACGTCTCGGCCGCGCCCTTGTGAATCCAGGCTTCGAACTTGTCGGCATAGGCATCGAAGTAAGGCAGATTGGCGTTGAAGCTGCGGCCCGCAGGCAGCGGCTCGTCACTCAAATCCTGCAGCACCACGGTGGTCCACTTCTGCGAAGCCGCATTGCCGCGCAGGTCCCATCCCGCCGGGTTCGAATTGAGATAGTGACCCCGCAGCGATGCCGCGTTGCGCGCCGAGATCGACACGTCGTAATCCAACCCCGCCTGATCCGCCATCTTCTTGAACACGCCGGGAATACCGCCCCAGGGATGCGGCTCGTCCGCGTTGGACCCGGTCGGGTCTTTCAGCCACATGGGGAGCGTCAGATCCGTCACGTTGGCGCTGTTGTAGCTCATCACCGGGTCGATGCGACCGAAGGTGTAGCTGTTGCCCAGGAAGAGCACGACCTTCTTCGCAAAACTCGCCTCAACCGTACAGGCCTCGGTCACCGGCTTGGTCGTATAGGTGTTGCCGCTCAGAACGCCACCACAGCTGCCGCGCATGGCCACTGCATATCCGGGCTCCGGAGTCACGGTGAACGTGGTCGATGTGCCTTGCGCAACTTCCTGTGGCGTAGCCTGGGAGATCGTCCCCTTGCCCTTGCTGCTAGGTGTCACGGTCAGCACCGGCAAGGCGGCGAAGGTCGCAGACACGCTGCAATCCGAGGTAATCGCGCTGGTCGTGTAGACGGAACCGGACAGCGTGCCCAAACAGGTGCCGCCCATCGAGGCGACATAGCCTGACTGAGGCGTGACGATGAACGTGGTGGTGCCGCCATAAGCGACGTTCTGGATCAACGTCGGCGCGATCGAGCCATGGGCTCCGGCGCTTGGCGACACCGCAAAATTCAAGAGCGTGAAGGTCGCATCAACACTGCAGTTCCCAGACACGGCATTCGTCGTGTATTTCAAACCATTCAGCACACCGCCGCAGCTACCGCCCACATGGAACGCGTACCCGGGCAACGGCGCAATGTCGAAGCTGGTGGTGCTGCCGGCCACTACGGTCACCGGCTGGCTCGGCTGAATCGCGCCGCCGCTGCCGGCAGTGGGGCTGACGCTGTACGTGGTTTGCTGAGTGAACGTCACATCCACCGTGCAATCCGTCGCCAACGCCGCGGTGGTGTAGGTCCCCGCGGCCAGGGTGCCGCCGCAGGTTCCGCCCACCACGGCGGTGTAGCCCGCATCGGCGTTGACGGTGAACGTCGTCGTGCCTCCATCGAACACCGAACGGCTGGCCGGGCTGATGGTGCCATGCGCGCCCGCAGAGGCCGTTGCCGTCACGGACAGTTCAGGCGCAAGCGCTACACCGCGGAACGCCTGATTGCCTCCGGCATTGGCGAGCACATTGACGCTGGGTGCAAAGCTGCCGTTGAAGCCACTCGAATCCACCATGCTGACGAGTTGGTTCGCGCCCCGGGTTGCAAACAGCGTGACCTTGCCGGGTGCAACCACGGCGGTCAATCCGGTGTACGCCTCACCGGCAACACCCACCTTGCCGTTCGCCTGCCACACGCCCGCGACCAATGAAAACTTGGTAACGCCAAGCGAATCGTCAGCCACGTAAAGCGTATCGAGACCGGGAGCGCCATCCAGGTCTGCAAACGCAAAACCATAGGGGCTCGGAGTCAGCGCATCCGTCAAGCCTGGCAAACGCACAGCGGTTGTCGCCGTGGTCGGCAAACCAGTACCGATTCGGTTGATACCCTTGGAGATGTTG
>CALMCS010000129.1 GCA_937862875.1 uncultured Comamonadaceae bacterium | reverse complement strand
TGGTCAACGTCAAGCGCTGAAGGAAGATCTGCGTTCTGCGCTCGGCCTCAGTCGATCACACTGCCATCCTGCTCGCTCACCCTGCATAGCTGGCTGCCGTTGCGGTAGATGATCTGCAGACCGTGTTCTGGCTCCCACTCGCATTCGCAGACCAGCACCACGTAAAGGGATGGCTCGCCGTCGCCGTCATCACGAACGATGCTCAGGGACTGGCAGTCCACATACGTCCAGATGTCATCGGGATTGGTGAGTGCAGCCATCGCGTGGCCTGCCTCGGAGCTCAGGTCAATCATTCCGAGAAAATTCTGGCAATTGGCAAGGACGGCCGTAGCCGCCATCGCTTTGTCGCGTCCATCGAGCCTCAGAAAGTTGGCCAGTGCCTCGTCGATGGCGGATCGATCCGCGGACGACACATATTGCAGCGCCACCGGCAACACGAGTCCGTCGAAATAGCCCACCGCTAGAGGCTTGGCTTCCCAGACGTCGCCGTACTCATCCGGCGTGAGTTCGCCGAGCAGTTCCGTGCTGAAGGGGACGGCCTTGGCTCTCGGCACTGGCGCCTGGAATTGGCCTGTCAACGTCTGGAAGGCGGCCTGCTTCTCCATTTCCGTCAAGCGCTCCCACTGGATTTTGTCGAGTTCCTGGGTGTTGGTTCGGGTGGTGCCGCTCGCGGTGTCGATTTCGAGGCTCAGCACCGGAACAAGGCCGGTAATGCGCAGCGCCCGATATTCGTAATCGGCAGGCAGGTGCATGCGAGACTCTGCCGTAAGCCGCCCGATCGCCAGCACATAGCCCCGTTCTTCCCCCGGCTCCGGATTGGCAAACCATCGCCGATTGGAGGGGCGTATGGCCGCGAGCGCCGTGCGGTCAGCGTCGCAGCTGGCAATGTGGTTCGCCAGAAAATCGGTCAATTCCTTGGGATTGCCGTTCAGCAAATCAATCAAACTTGTCAGCGACTCCATGCGCACTACTCCGTTGGGATGTCTGTTCCACAAAAAGAAAGGAGCGCCTTTCAGCGCTCCTTCACATCGACTCAGATGACGAAGAACGAATCGATCACACTTCGCGCTGCTCGAACACCTTGTTGAGTTTGAGCGCCAGCAATGTGCATGCAGCGCCCGACAGCAGGTAGACGGTCACGGCCAGCAGACCGAACTTGGCCGACAGTCCCAGCGCCACCAGCGGAGCAAAGGCCGCGCCGAACAACCAAGCCAGATCGGTCGACAGTGCCGCACCGGTGTAACGGAAGTGCGTAGCGAAGTTGCTGGTCACCGTTCCCGACGACTGGCCATACGACAGTCCCAGCAGAATGAAGCCCACCAGGATGAAGATGTTGTTGCCCGTCGATCCGCCCTTCAGCAGGAATGGCACGGCCAGACTGAACAGACCAATCAGCACGGCCATGGTGCCCAGCAGATTGCGGCGACCGATGCGGTCGGCCAGCCAGCCGGAGATCACGATCGCGCCGGCGGCAAACACCGCGCCCACCATCTGCACGTTGAGCACGTCCACGGTCGACTGGTCGGAATAGAGCGAGATCCAGGACAGCGGGAACACGGTCACCAGATGGAACAGTGCGAAGCTGGCCAGCGCTGCGAACGCGCCGAGCAGCACGTTACGGCCTTCGCCACTCATCACCTCGGTCACGCTGACCGGCTCCAGCTCGCGGGCCTGCAGCGCTTCGGTGTATGACTGGCCGACCACCAGACGCAGGCGGGCAAACAGCGCCACCACGTTGATCGCGAAGGCTACGCAGAACGGATAGCGCCAGCCCCAATCAAGGAACTCGCTGACCGGCAGGCTGCTGTACAGAAAGCCGAACAGTGCGGCGGCGGTCAGAAAGCCGAGCGGCGCACCGAGTTGTCCGATCATCGCGTACCAGCCGCGCTTTTCCTTGGGCACGCCCATCGCCAGCAGCGAAGGCAGGCCATCCCAGGAACCGCCAAGCGCCAGACCCTGGCCGATGCGCAAGGCCACCAGCACCACGATGGCGGTCGAGCCGATCGACTGGTAGGTGGGCAGGAAGGCCATGCCCACCGTGCACACGCCCAGCGTGAACATCGCCAGCGTGAGCTTGGTGCCACGGCCCCAGCGCCGCTGCACCGCCATGCCTATGGCCGTGCCCACCGGACGGGCGATGAAGGCCACCGCAAAGATGGCAAACGCCATCAGCGTGCCGTCGAGGCGAGACAGGAACGGAAACAGGGTGAACGGAAAGACCAGTACGCAAGCGAGACCGAAGACAAAAAAGTCGAAATACTCGGAAGAACGCCCAAGAATCACGCCGACGGCGATTTCATTCGGGGTCAAGTCCTCATCGGTGTTGGCACGCGACAAAGAATTGGTATCTTCAATACGGGGCACGGGAAATGTTGCGGAACCGCTGCTCATCAAAATGCTCCTTGCTGCAGGACCGAAATCCTTAAACCTGCTATTCGTTTAACCCACTGGTAACCCACTGATCCACTGATTTCTGCTCGTTTGACAGGTGCTCGTGCACACCAATCAGCTGAACAGTCTTGGTTCTACACGCCTGTTTTGGTCGCCACAAGTGCGCAAACACCGACATTTTCGACGGGAAAACCCTATACGTTTGTCAGCCATTGCCTCGTTTGGGGCGACAAAACACATGTAAGTCGTTGTCCCACTTGATATTGGACAAAATGTCCAATGGACAAGTTTGGTAACGGGTTTAAAGTTCGCAGGTCTAGTAATCCGCGTTAACGCTCAGAGGACAAACCCTGAGCAAAACGCTTACGTCACGCACAAGATGTCTAAAACCAAAGAAACCCGCAGGCCAGCATGGCTGGGCGCGGCCGCTTTGACAGCCCTCCTGACGGGCTGCAGCAAAGTGGTCGTTCTCAACCCCGCCGGCGATATTGCAGCGCAGCAGGGACAACTGGTGATCACAGCAACTCTGCTGATGCTCATCATCATCGTCCCCGTGATCTTCCTGACCTTCTTGTTCGCCTGGAAGTACCGCCAGTCGAACACCGAGGCTCATTACGATCCGGAATGGCACCACTCCACCAGTCTTGAGCTGGTGATCTGGACCGTGCCATTGCTGATCGTGATCGCACTGGGTGCCCTGACCTGGATCGGCACCCACAAGCTCGACCCCTATCGCCCACTGGACCGCGTTTCCGCGACCAAGCCCTTGTCGCCCGACGTCAAGCCGCTGGTGGTGGAAGTGGTGGCCATGGACTGGAAATGGCTGTTCTTCTACCCTGAGCAAGGCATTGCCACGGTGAACGAGCTGGCCGCTCCGGTCGATCGCCCGATCCACTTCAAGCTGACCGCCACGCACACCATGAATGCGTTCTACGTGCCTGATCTGGCCGGCATGATCTACGCGATGCCCGGCATGCAGACCGAGCTGAACGCCGTGATCAACAAGCCAGGCGAGTACAAGGGCATGTCGTCGCACTACAGCGGCGCAGGCTTCTCGGGCATGACCTTCAAGTTCCACGGTTTGTCTGACGACGAGTTCGCGCAGTGGATCAACAAGGCCAAGACCGACGGCAAGGCGCTCGACCAGGGCACCTACCTGAGCCTGGCCAAGCCCAGCGAGCGCAATCCGGTGGAGCGTTGCTCCACCGTGGCCGATGGCCTGTACAACAAGGTACTCAACCGTTGTGTTGAAGACGGCAAGATGTGCATGCACCACATGATGGCCATCGATGAGGCGGGTGGCGAGGCTTTTCTGAAGTCTGCCGGTCTGAACCTGCCACAGGACGTGTGCACCGTCCAGAACGCTGACAGCGTTGTGGCCCTGCTGGATTCGCAGCGCGCGCAAGCCGCCGCGGCCGTCCTGCAGTAATGAAGAGAACAGAAAAGACTCAACATGTTGTCTGAACAAACCACTCCCGCGCACTGGCTGCTCGGTCGAATCACGTGGGATCAAATTCCCATGACGCACGAGCCCATCGTGCTCTACACCTTTATTGCAGTGATGCTTGGCGGTCTCGTCATGCTCGCCGGCATTACCAAGTTCCGCCTCTGGGGTCCGCTCTGGAAGGATTGGATCTGCTCGATCGACCACAAACGCATCGGTATCATGTACATGATCCTGGGCATCGTGATGTTGGTGCGCGGTTTCTCCGACGCAGTGATGATGCGACTGCAGCAGGCCATGGCGTTTGGCGACAACATGGGCTACCTGCCGCCCCATCACTACGACCAGATTTTCACCGCCCACGGCGTGATCATGATCTTCTTCGTGGC
>CALMCS010000128.1 GCA_937862875.1 uncultured Comamonadaceae bacterium | reverse complement strand
ACCGCGTTCACCTTCTGCACCTCGCATCCCGGCTCGGTCGATGCGCTGATGACCGAGGCCCAGGCCCGCCGCATGCGCATGGTGGCCGGCAAGGTCTTGCAGGACCGCAATTCGCCCGACGGCGTGCGCGACCAGACCGAGCAATCGCTGATCGACACCGAAACGCTGATCAACCGCTGGCACGGCAAAGACCGCCTCGGCTATGCGATCACGCCGCGCTTTGCGCCCACCAGTTCGGCCGCGCAATTGCGCGGTGCGGGCGAGTTGGCCGCGAAATACCCCAGCGTGTGGATTCAGTCGCATGTGGCCGAAAACCACGACGAAATCCGCTGGGTGAAGGAGCTGTTCCCCGAGTCGCGCAGCTATCTGTCGGTGTACGACGAGTTCGGCCTGATGCGCGAGCGCTCGGTGTACGCGCACTGCATTTATTTCGACGAGAACGACCGCGCCCTGATGCGCGAGCGCAATGTGGCGGCGGCCGTCTGCCCCACCAGCAACCTGTTTCTGTCGAGCGGTTACTTCGACTTTGCGCTCGCCGACCAAGCCGGTTTCCAATACGGTCTGGCGAGCGACGTCGGCGGCGGCACCAGCTTCAGCCCGTTCCGCACCATGCTCGAGGCCTATTACGTGGGCCGCGAGGGTCACGCCAAGCAGGGGCAGTCGCTCAGCCCGCAGGCTTTGTGGTGGCAACACACGGCGGGTGCGGCGCGCGCCGCCGGGCTCGAAGGCGTGGTCGGCAACCTGCAACCCGGTTGCGAGGCCGATTTTGTGGTGCTCAACCCCAAGGCCACGCCGCTCATCGCACGCCGCACGTCGCAGGCACGCAATCTCGACGAGTTGCTGTTTGCCATGATTGTGCTGGGTGACGATCGCTTGATCGAGCGCACCGTGATTGCCTGACAGAGCGCATAAAACCCACTCGCCGTGCTTTGGTGCGGCGTTTGCGGCGAAAATGCAGCACTTATCTACGCACATAAAGTGCGTAAAGCTATACTTTTTATAGTGGCTCGGTGATTTTCCACCGGGCACTATCTCTCATGTTGTGATCAGGAGTTGTTGGGATGTCGATCAAGAGCGATAAATGGATCCGCCGCATGGCAGAGCAAACCGGCATGATCGAGCCCTTCGAGCCCGGGCAGATCCGCCAGGCCGATGGCAAGAAGATCATCAGCTACGGCACCAGCAGCTACGGCTACGATATTCGCTGCGCGCCGGAATTCAAGGTGTTCACGAATATCCACAGCACGGTGGTGGACCCGAAGAATTTTGACGAAAAGAGTTTTGTCGATTTTCACGGTGATTCCTGCATCATCCCGCCCAACAGCTTCGCGCTGGCCCGCACGGTCGAATATTTCCGCATTCCGCGCAATGTGCTCACCATTTGTTTGGGCAAGAGCACCTATGCACGCTGCGGCATCATCGTGAACGTGACTCCCTTCGAGCCCGAGTGGGAAGGTTATGTCACGCTGGAGTTCAGCAACACCACACCGCTGCCAGCGCGCATTTACGCCGGCGAAGGTTGCGCGCAAGTGCTGTTCTTCGAAAGCGATGAAGTCTGCGAAGTCAGCTACAAGGACCGCGGCGGTAAATACCAAGGCCAGGTCGGCGTCACGCTGCCCAAGGCCTGATCGCCAATACAAGCCTTTCGGGGCTTTTTGAATCTTTGAAAGCGGGCATGTCCTACGGCATGCCCGCTTTCTTGTCGTCATATTGTGAACATCTCACAATTGGTTTGACAAAAAGTTAGTGCAAACCCGTTGAGTGCCGCGATGCCAACATTCTCGGCGTAATATTCCGCACCCGCGACAGCAGTAAAACTCGGAGAACAGCAATGAGATGGGACGGTAACCGCGAATCGGACAATGTGGAAGATCGACGCAGCGATAGCGGCGGCGGTGGAGGTGGCGGCGGCATGATTGGTGGCCGCTCCATCGGTATTGGTACGGTTGTGATCGCCCTGATCGGTTGGGGCGTGTTCGGTATCAACCCATTGACCACGATTGGCATGCTCTCCGGCGGCAGCAGCCAGCCACAGGTGCAGCAGCAGCAAGGTCCGGCCCAGAAGCCACCGGCCGATGACAAGCAGGCGAAATTCGTCTCGGTCGTGCTGGCATCCACCGAAGACGTGTGGACAAAAATCTTCCAGCAGGGTGGCGCGCAATATCGCGACCCCAAATTGGTGCTGTTCCGCGGTGCCGTGCCTACGGCCTGCGGTACCGGCCAATCGGCCATGGGCCCGTTTTACTGCCCGGGTGACCAGAAGGTCTATCTGGACATGAACTTCTTCGACACGCTGAGCCGTCAATTGGGTGCGCCCGGCGATTTCGCCCGTGCCTATGTGATCGCCCACGAAGTCGGCCACCACGTGCAAACCTTGCTGGGTACCACCGCCAAGGTGGACAACATGCGTGGCCGCGTGAGCCAGCGTGACCAGAATGCGCTGTCGGTACGCCTCGAATTGCAGGCCGATTGCTATGCCGGTATCTGGGCCAATCATTCGCAGCAGGCGAAAAACTGGCTGGATCAGGGCGATATCGAGTCCGCCATGAACGCGGCGCAGAAAATCGGTGACGACACCTTGCAGCGCCAGCAGACCGGCACGGTGCGGCCCGACGGCTTCACCCACGGCTCGAGCGCGCAGCGTGTGCGTTGGTTCACCACCGGCCTGAAAACCGGCAGTGTCCAGTCGTGCGACACGTTCAATACCCAGTCGCTATAAGCGTTTCCAACGTGACCGCCGCACGCACAAACCAGGCAAATTCCTCTAAAACCCGACAAACTGCCAGAATTTTGGCGGGTCTTAGTATGTGGAAAACCCGGGCTTTGTGCTGCGGTGCGACAATAGGGGCTTAATGACACAAGCCTATTCTTCCCTCGCGCTGGCTGAACCTCTCAAGCGCGCCGTAGCCGACATGGGCTACGAGTTCATGACGCCCATCCAGGAACAAGCCATTCCTGTAGTGTTGGCAGGTCAGGACGTTATGGGTGCCGCCCAGACCGGCACCGGCAAAACAGCAGCGTTTTCGCTGCCCCTGTTGCAGCGCCTGCTCAAGCATGAGAACAGTTCCACATCGCCTGCGCGCCATCCGGTGCGTGCTTTGGTGTTGTTGCCCACCCGCGAGCTGGCCGATCAGGTAGCGCAGCAGGTGGCGATGTACGCCAAGTACACCAAGCTGCGCAGCACCGTGGTGTTTGGCGGCATGGACATGAAGCCACAGACCGCGGAGCTCAAACGGGGCGTCGAAGTTCTGGTGGCTACGCCTGGTCGCCTGCTCGATCACATCGAAGCCAAGAACGCGGTGCTCAACCAAGTTGAATACGTGGTGCTCGACGAGGCCGACCGCATGCTGGACATCGGCTTCCTGCCCGATCTGCAGCGCATTCTGTCGTTCCTGCCCAAGCAGCGCACCACACTGTTGTTCTCTGCCACCTTCTCGCCTGAAATCAAGCGACTGGCCGGCAGCTACCTGCAGAACCCGATCACCATCGAAGTCGCGCGCCCCAATGAAACCGCCTCTACCGTAGAGCAGCGTTTCTTCTCGGTGCGAGACGACGACAAGAGCCGTGCGATTCGCCAGATCATCAAGGATCGCAAGCTCAACCAGGCCTTCATTTTCGTGAACAGCAAGCTCGGTTGCGCGCGCCTCGCCCGCAGCCTCGAGCGCGACGGTCTCAAGACCGCCGCCCTGCACGGAGACAAGAGCCAGGACGAGCGCCTGAAAGCCCTCGAGGCATTCAAGAGCGGTGAAGTCGCCTTGCTGGTCTGTACCGATGTGGCCGCACGCGGTCTGGACATCAAGGACGTGCCAGCGGTCTTCAACTTCGACGTTCCGTTCAACGCCGAAGATTACGTGCACCGCATTGGCCGTACGGGCCGTGCCGGCGCGTCCGGTCTTGCCGTGACACTGGCCACCTCGCACGACACGCGCCTGGTCAGCGACATCGAAAAGCTGATCAAGAAGAAGATCGAGCTGGAAGCCATCGAGCTGGACGACGAGCGCCCACGTGGCCGCTTCAACGACGGCCGACGCGCCTGGGGCAACGGTGAGGAAGAAGACTCTTCCCGTCCCGCATCCTCCGGCAACTCCCATGGATCGCATGGTTCCGGTGGATCCAACGGTTCCAGTGGTGGTGGCGGTTATTCCCGCGGACACCGCGAGGGTGGCGGAGGCCGTGGCGGTTATCGCCAGTCGCAGCCGCCGCAGGATCCGTTCTTCGACCGTCCGTACGAAGCGACCGTTGCAGCGGTCGAGCCCGCCAGCTGGGAAGCCGCTGGCAAGGCCCAACCTGCGCGCGGCGGAGTGTCTACCAACATCAAGTCCAAGCGCAAGATTGCTGCGCTGTTCAAGCCGGCACCCGTTGCACCCCAGGTAACGGCTGCTGTCGCACCGGCTGCGCCCGTAGCAGCAGAGTAAGCAAGCGCCGATCAGGGGCGTTTCATTCGATCGAAAGAAACGCGCCAGAAAAACAAACGGTACCGAGCTGAAAAGTTCGGCACCGTTTTTTTTCGCCTTCAGCCTTCCGTTTCTCTCTCTCAGCCGGGCTGCTGCGATTGTTCGCACTTCACGTCGAACAACTCGCGGTCCGACAGCGAACTGCCAATCCGCATCGCACTCAGGCAGCCACCCCAGACGCAGCCGGTGTCGAGGCCGAGCAGGTTGGGGCGGTTGAGCAGCCCGAGCGTCGACCAGTGGCCAAAGGCCACCACCGCGTTCTCCGTCTGGCGGTTCGGCGCGTCAAACCAGGGCACCAGCCCATCGGGCGGCGACTCGGCGCTTTCGGCGCTGTCGAAATCCATGCGCCCATCGGGCGTGCAAAAGCGCAGGCGCGTCAGCGTATTGACGATCACCCGCAGGCGGTCCGTGCCTTGCAGTTCATCGCTCCAGCGATCGGGGAGATTGCCGTACATCTGCGCCAGAAACTCCGGCAGTTGCGGGCTTGTCAGCAGATCCTGCACTTCGGCCGAATAGGCCAGCGTGTCGGTCAGGCTCCATTGCGGCAGGACACCGGCGTGCACCATGAGCAGGTGCTCGCCGTTGACGGTGAGTTGGCGCGCGAGCGGTTGCTGGCACACCCAGTCCAGCAAGGCTTCGCGGTCGTCGGCCTCGAGCACGCTGGCGAGCGTGTCGCGGCGCGATGCATGGCGCGCGCCGTGGGCGGCGGCGAGCAGGTGCAGATCGTGATTGCCCAGCAATGGACGCACGCTGTCGCCCAGTTGCATGCAGTGGCGCAGTACGCCGGCCGATTCCGGGCCGCGATTGACCAGGTCTCCCAGCAGATACAGCGTGTCGCGGCTGGGGGAGAAGTCGATATGGGCAAGCAGCCGTGTGAATGCGGAGTCGCATCCCTGAAGATCACCGATGCAGTAAATGGCCATGGAATTCGATCTGGTCTGAGGCGCGATCTGAAGAATCGCCAAATGAAGGGCTGAAACGGAGCTTGAGAAGGGCGCAGGGAACCGCGGTCTCATGCCGCCAATTGTCGCTCAGTGTGCATTGTCCGAAGAGGCATCGGCGTAAATCCAATCAGATGCTCGCTGGTGTGAATTCCGTGTCGAGGGACACTGAAAGACTTTGCAATTCTCGCGCGCCGCCGTTACGAGCACTTCGGTGTTTGAGGCCAGTCAACGCGCGGCGATTGGATGCATTGGTTCGGCAATCGAATGGCGCCGGTTTCGGTGAATTGGCAGAGCGCCTCAATTGCCTCCTCGTTCAAGAATTGCGATGAAATTGAACATGGGAAGTAATGCGCAACTTAGTAACCAATTGAATCAATAGGGTATCGGTTTTAGTGCATCTCTCTTTTGCCTCCTCGATTCCTTCATTGAGAGATGCGGCATCGAGGATGGTGATTGGAGAAGTTTGTAAAATTTTGATGAATTCGGGGGAATTGGCCTTATATTGATTGCGGGTGAAGAAATGTTTATATAATCGCTTCACTTTCCCTTTTATTCCACTTGACTGGCATACACACCATGACTGATAGCTACAAAGACCTTTTGAAGCAACGCGAAGACCTCGAGAAAAAGATCAGCGAAGCGCGTCGCCAAGAACTGTCAGCTGCTGTCGCGCAAGTGCGCGGCTTGGTCGCTGAATATGGCCTGACTGCTCAAGACGTGTTCCCCACAGGCCGTGGCGCACGTGCTTCTTCGACTTCCGGCGTCAAGGTTGCTCCTAAGTATCGCAACCCTGAAACTGGTGAAACCTGGACTGGTCGCGGCAAGGCTCCAAAGTGGATCCAAAACCAAGACCGCGAAAAATTCGCTATTTGATTGCTTGATTGATTCCAGTGTCTGATGCATCGGTCGGGTTCTGAAATTCATTTCAGAGCCAATGACGGGTTCAATTGACCTGCGATGAGAAGTCCGCCTTTGAGCGGACTTTTCTTTTTTAGGGGTATCCAATCTGTGCGCAATTCATTCCGATGCTCAGCATCGCAAGAGTGAGATATGCGAGAGCGCTGCCGAGCTCCATGGGTACCCGTAGTATTCGGCAATTCGGTTTACTAAAATTCAGGTCATTGATTGCTCTAATGAGCACGTTCGACTTTGTATATTGGTGAGTCCGGTTGACCTTTCAAATTGTCGCCGGATGATGAATGAAATTCCGTTTGGCTTTTGAGTGCCTTCGATGGATGTCGAGTGTGGAAGTTCCATCTTTCCTTTCATCGGTTTCATATCGGGTATTCGCTCAGTCTTCGAACGAAAAGCCATTTCTGCAGATCGAGTGGAACTACTTAGGCCGGGGCTCGAAATCAGCCCATATATATCGCGCTGTTATCTGGGTATCTAAATACGCGGGCATTGCCCAGGACATCACGCAATGAGGGTCTTGGGGCGGTAAGAGCTTGTCATCGTTCAACTTTTGCCTTGTCAGGCAGACGCCCATACACACTGTCATGAACGGCTGATGGCGAAACTTCTCGGTGCCTGCCAGAATGTCTGTTGTCGTATTTCAGACGGAGTTCTACAACATGGCAAATACCCACGAATCGCGCCACGCTTTCGAGTCGACTCTCAAGACTTTCAGCGCAGGATCAGGCAAGTCGGCAAAGGCGAAGTACTACTCGCTGCCCGAGCTTGCAAAGCAATTCCCCAACGTCAATCGTCTTCCGGTCTCGATCCGCATCGTGCTCGAATCGGTGCTGCGCAACTGCGACGGCAAGAAGGTGATGCCCGAGCACGTGGAGCAGCTCGCGAACTGGAAGCCCAAGGCCGAGCGCAAGGACGAGATTCCTTTTGTCGTGGCGCGCGTCGTGCTGCAGGACTTCACCGGCGTACCGCTGCTGGCCGATCTGGCCGCCATGCGCACCACCGCCAGTGCCCTCGGCAAGAAGCCCAAGACCATCGAGCCGCTGGTGCCCGTCGATCTGGTGGTGGACCACTCCATCATGGTCGACTACTACGGAAGCAAGGGCGCGCTCGACCTGAACATGAAGCTCGAGTTCCAGCGCAACAACGAGCGCTACCAGTTCATGAAGTGGGGCATGCAGGCGTTCGACACGTTTGGCGTCGTGCCACCGGGCTTCGGTATCGTTCACCAGGTGAATCTGGAATATCTGGCGCGCGGTGTCTACAAGACCAAGAAGGACGTGTACTACCCTGATTCGCTGGTCGGCACCGACAGCCACACGACCATGATCAATGGCGTGGGCGTGGTCGCCTGGGGCGTGGGCGGTATCGAGGCCGAAGCCGCGATGCTGGGTCAGCCGGTGTATTTCCTGACGCCTGACGTGGTGGGTTTTGAGCTCACCGGCAAGCTGCGGGAGGGCGTGACCGCCACCGATCTGGTGCTCACGGTGACCGAGCTGCTGCGCAAGGAAAAAGTGGTCGGCAAGTTCGTCGAGTTCTACGGTGCGGGCACACGCAGCCTGTCCGTTCCGGACCGCGCCACCATCGGCAATATGGCCCCCGAGTACGGCGCCACGATGGGCTTCTTCCCGGTCGATGAAAAGACCATTGATTACTTCCAGGGTACCGGTCGTACCAAGGCCGAAATCGAAGCGTTCGAGGCGTATTTCAAGGCCCAGGGCCTGTTCGGCGTGGCCAACCCCGGCGACATCGATTACTCGCAGGTGGTCCAACTCGACCTCGGCTCGGTAGCTCCGAGCCTGGCCGGACCGAAGCGTCCACAGGACCGCATCGAAATTGGCCATGTCGCGTCCAAGTTTGCCGAGCTGTTCACCGCACCGGCCGCACAGAACGGCTTCAATCTGTCCGCCGACAAGCTGGACAAGACCTACAGCGTGCACATCAACGGCAAGGGCGAGGTGGCCAATCCCAACCCCAAGCCCGTGCCTGCCGGTTCGCCGCAGAACGTCGTGGAAATGGTGTCCAACACTCCGGTGGTGGAAGACCAGCCGCTCAGCATCAAGAAGGCCGATTCGACCGTCGTGGCCGCAGAAGGCAGCGAGATCGATCTGCACAACGGTGACGTGTTGATCGCGGCCATCACCAGCTGCACCAACACCTCGAACCCCAGCGTCATGCTGGCCGCCGGTCTGCTGGCGAAGAAGGCCGTGGAAGCCGGACTCAAGGTCAAGTCGCATGTGAAGACCTCGCTGGCTCCCGGCTCGCGCCTGGTGACGCTGTACCTGACCGAATCGGGTCTGCTGCCGTATCTGGAAAAGCTCGGCTTTGCCGTCGCCGGTTATGGCTGCACGACCTGTATCGGCAATGCGGGCGATCTGCTGCCCGAGTTCAATGCGGCCATCGTGCAGAACGATCTGGTCTGCGCCGCGGTGTTGTCGGGCAACCGCAACTTCGAGGCCCGCATTCACCCGAATATTCGCGCCAACTTCCTGGCCAGCCCGCCGCTGGTGGTGGCCTACGCGATTGCCGGCAATGTGCGCAAGGACCTGATGACCGAGCCGGTCGGCAAGGGCAAGGGCGGCCGTGACGTCTATCTGGGCGACATCTGGCCGAGCACCGACGAGGTGCAGGCGCTGATGAAGTACGCCATGAACGGCAAGGCCTTCCGCGCAAACTACGAAAAGGTGGCGAGCGAGCCAGGCAAGCTGTGGGAGAAGATCAAGGGCGTGACCGGTGCCGTCTACACCTGGCCCGACAGCACCTACATCGCAGAACCTCCGTTCTTCGAGAACTTCACGCTCGACCTGAAGGGCCCAGCGGTCACCACCGGCAGCCCGTATGCAGTGCGCAAGGCCCGCGTGATGGCGCTGTTTGGCGACTCGATCACCACCGACCACATCTCGCCCGCCGGCTCGATCAAGGAGTCCTCCCCCGCAGGCCAATGGCTGCTGGACAACGGCGTCAAGAAGGCCGACTTCAACAGCTATGGTTCACGCCGCGGCAACCATGAGGTGATGATGCGCGGCACGTTCGCCAACGTGCGCATCAAGAACCTGATGATTCCGGCAGCGGCCGATGGATCGCGCGAAGAGGGCGGCGTGACGCTGTACCGCGACGAGATTGGTCAGAAGGCCAAGATGTCGATTTACGACGCCGCCATGAAGTACCAGTCGGAAGGCCGCGCGACCGTGGTGTTCGCCGGCGAGGAATACGGCACGGGCTCGAGCCGCGACTGGGCCGCCAAGGGCACGCAGCTGCTGGGCATCAAGGCCGTGGTGGCGCGCAGTTTCGAGCGGATTCACCGTTCCAACCTGGTGGGCATGGGCGTGCTGCCGTTGCAGTTCATGGGCAATGACAGCTGGCAGACGCTGGGGCTGGATGGCACCGAGTACATCGATGTCGTGCCTGCGGATGATTTGGCACCCCAGAGCGATGCGCAGTTGGTGATTACGCGGGCCGATGGGAGCAAGACCACTGTCACCGTCAAGCTGCGCATCGATACCCCCATCGAAGTGGACTACTACCAACACGGAGGCATCCTCCCCTACGTACTCCGCCAACTACTCAACGAGTAATTCTGGGTTGGAATTTTTGATGGACGGGCCGCTAGCGCGGCCCGTTTTTTTTGTTTGAACGAACTCTCTGATGGAAGGGTTTTCCGTGCTTTGGCGGAGAGTTTTCGTTTTGAGATGACGATATAGGGCCCTATGCGTTGTTGCGATGTCTTGCCGTACCGGAGTACTGTCTGCGCCATCGACGCCTAGCCTAGGACCCTATCT
>CALMCS010000127.1 GCA_937862875.1 uncultured Comamonadaceae bacterium | reverse complement strand
GAACACGGCGATCACGCGTGCGCTCATCGGTGCCTTGAGCACTCCGCCCTTGTTTTGCGAGTCGGCGTCGGCATCAAAGCGCACCATGCGTTCGAACACAAAGCTGTCCGCGCCGTCCTGAATCCACAGGTGATTCGCATCGGGCATGAGCCATTGCAACTGCCGCCAGATGCCGCCCAGCGCGAAGCTGATCGTGCCGCTGTGCGGGTCCGCATCGCCTTCGGTTTCGCATTGCAGGTTTTGAATCTTCCAATGCTGCGGCTCTGCGGCGGGCACTTCTTCGGCAAGGGCAGGAGTGCGGCGTCGTGCCAGCGGCTTTCCCACGCGGCTTTGCAGCACCAGATCGGCGGAATCGGTACTGCGCGACACTAGTGTTTCACGGGTGCTGAGCGCAGTAGGCGGCAGCGTGATGTCGGTGATCCAGACGCTGCGACCCTCCAGCCGTTCATTCGGGCGACTGGCGGTCGCCGTCTTGACGCCTTGCCCCAGCAACAAGGCGGAGGCCGCCAGCGCGTGCTCGGAGGCAGACCGCTGCCACGCCGCGCCCTGCAGATCTTCCTTGCCGAGAAAGTCGGTGGTGATCTCGCCCGCGACGAAGGTGGGGTGCTGGAGGCAACGCTGCAAGAACCCCAGGTTGGTACGCACGCCCAGCACGGTGGTGTCATGGCAGGCCATGCGCAGCTTCGCGGTGCTGGTGTCGCGTGTGTCGCCCCAGGCCATGAGCTTGGCGATCATCGAGTCGTAGAACGGTGTGATCACCGCGTTGTCGTGCAGCGCAGAGTCGGTGCGAATGTCGGCCGCTGCCTGCCACTTGCCGACGGTGCCCACCTGCGGCAGGTAGCCTTGCCACGGGTCTTCCGCGCAGACGCGGATTTCGATGGCGTGGCCCTTGAGCTGCACATCTTGCTGGCCAAAAGTGAGCGGGCGGCCCTGCGCGACCAGCAGTTGCTGCTCCACCAGATCGAGCCCGGTGACCATCTCGGTCACGCCATGCTCGACCTGCAGCCGCGTGTTCATCTCCATGAAATAGAACCGCTTGTCGGCATCCAGCAGAAACTCGAGCGTGCCCACGCCGGTGTAGCCAATGGCGCTGCAGGCCTTGCGGGCGACCTCGCCCATCTGGGCGCGCAGTGCCGCATCCACGGCGGGCGAGGGCGCTTCTTCGATCAGCTTCTGAAAGCGGCGCTGCGTCGAGCAATCGCGCTCGCCCAGATGCAGGCTGGTGCCCTGTTCGTCGCACAGCACCTGCACCTCGATGTGGCGACCGCGTTCGATGGCACGCTCGATGATGATCTCGTCCGAGCCAAAGGCGCTGGCCGCTTCCGACTGCGCCTGCCGGAACATCTCTGGCAACTGCGCCGCCTCGCGCACCACGCGCATGCCGCGACCGCCACCACCCGCGGCGGCTTTCAGAATCACCGGAAAGCCGATGCGCGTGGCCGCGGCTTGAATCTGCTCCACCGTGGCGCAGCCTTGCTCGCCGGGCACCGTGGGCACGCCGGCGGCCTGCATGGTCTGCTTGGCCTGGGCCTTGTTGCCCATGAGTGCAATGACCCGTGCAGTGGGGCCAACAAACGTGAGGCCCGCATCGGCAACCGCCTGCGCGAACTCGGCATTTTCGGAAAGAAAACCGTAGCCGGGGTGAATGGCCTGCGCACCCGTGCGGCGGCAGGCGTCGATGATCGCCGCGATGTTGCGGTAGCTTTGGTCGGCCGCGGTGGGGCCGATGTGTACGGCCAGATGGGCCGCACGCACATGCGGGCTTTGCGCGTCGGCGTCGGAATAGACGGCGACAGTGCGAAGGCCCATGCGCCGCGCGGTACGGATCACGCGCAGCGCGATTTCTCCGCGGTTGGCAACGAGCAAGGTGTCAAAGCGCATGGGCTGTCTCCTTCCTGTGCCGGGGTCAGGCCGCGCGCTTGGGCAGAATGCCCATGTGCTTGCAGATGATGGTGAGCATGATTTCGTCCGCGCCGCCGCCAATCGAGATCAGGCGCAGGTCACGCCACGCACGCGAGACCTTGTTCTCCCATGTGAAGCCCATGCCGCCCCAATATTGCAGACACGAATCGGTGACCTCGCGGCACAGGCGACCGGCCTTGAGTTTCGACATCGAGGCCAGCTCCGTCATGTCACCGCCGCTCATGTGCACCTGTGCGGCGCGGTAGATCATCGAGCGCAGCATCTCCACCTCGGTCTTGAGCTCGGCGAGGCGAAAGTGCACGGCCTGGTTGTCCAGAATCGAGCGACCGAACGCCTTGCGCTGGCGCGTGTATTCGATGGTCTCGTTGATCACGTTGCTGAGCGCGGTCACGCGCCGCGTGGCACCGCTCAGGCGCTCTTCCTGAAACTGGCGCATCTGGTAGGTGAAGCCCTTGCCTTCCTCGCCGATGCGGTTGCGCTGCGGCACACGCACATCATCAAAGAACACCTGCGCCGTGTCGGAGGCCCACATGCCAACCTTCTTGATCTTGTTCATCGTGATGCCCTTGCGCAGCTTGCCGTTCTCGCGCAGTGGCAGACAGATCAACGATTTGTTGCGGTGGATATCGCCGTCGCTGGTGTTGGCGAGCAGGCACATCCAGTCGGCCTGCAGACCATTGGTGATCCACATCTTCGAGCCGTTGATCACATAGTCGTCGCCGTCCTTGCGGGCGTTGGTCTTGAGCGACGCGACATCGGATCCCGCACCCGATTCGGAGACGCCCAGGCAGACCACCTTGTCGCCCGCCACGCTGGGCTTCAGAAACTCCTCGCGCAACTCGTCGGAACCGAAGTGCGTGAGCGCCGGCGTCGCCATGTCGGTCTGCACGGCGATGGCCATGCCCACACCGCCCGAGCTGATCCCGCCAATCGCTTCGCAGAACGCGATCTCGTAGGTGTAGTCGAGGCCCATGCCGCCAAACTCGACGGGCTTGTTGACGCCCAGAAACCCTGCGGAGCCGAGCTTCTTGAACACCTCATGCGCCGGGAAGATCTCGGCCGCCTCCCACTCGTCGACATGGGGTTCGATCTCGCGCTCGATGAGTTTTCGCACGCTGTCCTGAAGGGCAATATGGTCGGATGTCATCATGATCTGGCACTCGCAAAATGAAGTTGAAACAAGGGATTCGCTTGTGGTGGGCGGGGCTTACTGCGGCCGCTCCCAATCGAAACGGAAGGGCTTTCCCTGAGCGAAGTCGTCGATGGCCTGCTCGTGGAAACTAGAGTGAAAAAAGATGGCCTGCGCCGCGGCTTCCATCTCGACCAAGGCTCGTGCGTCGAGGTGGAAGGACTGGTTGAGAATGCGTTTGCTCGCGCCGATGGCGGCGGTCGGGCCTTTGGCCAATCGGCGGGCCAGCGCGAAGGCCTCGGCCAGCAGCTGATCGGCGGGGTGAATCGCCAGCGCGATGCGCATCTCCAGCGCTTGTGTGGCGCTGATCTTGCGTCCGGTGAAGATGATTTCCTTGGCCGATTGCAGGCCCACCACGCGCGGCAGCGTGAAGAACAAACCGGTATCTGGCACCAAGCCAACGCGGCTGAACGAGGCGCGGAAATAGGCGTCGGGCGCGCACAGCACAAAGTCGGTGGCGAGCGCCAGACCGAAGCCCGCGCCAATCGCCGGGCCGTTGACGGCGGCGATCACGGGCATTTCCAGATTCATCAAGGGCTGCACCCAATCGTGCAGTTGATACAGACGGCGTCGATCGGTGGCGGTGGTGCGCTCGCTGTTTTTCAGGTGCTGCAAATCACCGCCGGCGCAGAACGATCGGCCCTCGCCGGTGATGATCAGCGCGCCCAGTTCGCAGTCGCGCGAGAGCTCGGAGATCAATTGGCGCAGCTCGGATTTGAGTATTTCACTCAGGCTGTTGTGCTGCTCGGGGCGGCGCAGCGTGAGCAGTCCAATGCGCTGCTCGATCACCTCGAACGACAGGGCGGTATAGGGAAGCTGGGGTGAACGCGTGTGCTCCATGTCGGTCTCGCGTCAGTTGCTGCCCATGTTCGCGGCCTTGATCGCCTGGCCCCAGCGAAGCGTCTCGCGGCGCTGCAGTTCGCGCAGCGCTTCGGGCGATCCAGGGTAGGCGAGCAGACCTTGCTTTTCCAGAAACTGCTTGCCAGCGGTCGAGCCCATGGCGTCGTTGATCGCGACACTCGCGGCGCGCACCATGTCGGGCGGAGTTCCTGCGGTGGTCCACACCGCAAGCCAGGATGCGAAGTCGAATTCGGGATAGCCGGACTCGGCGATCGTCGGAATATCGGGTGCTGCGGCAAGTCGTTCAGCGACCGTCACGGCGAGCGCAATCGCGCGACCGGCCTGGACCTGTTGCAGCGCGTTGGCAGCGTCGGCAATGTAGAAGTCGACATGGCCGCCGAGCAGATCGGTCATCGCCTGTGCGCCGGATTTGTAGGCCACATTCACCGCATCGAATTTGGCCATGAGCTTGAGCTGCTCGGCACCCACGCGACTGGCGACGGCGGCACTCGCGTAGGTCAGCTTGCCGGGATTGGCTCTTGCATAGGCAATGAAATCCTTGAAGTTGCGGGCCGCCACGCGCGATCCATTGATCAGCAGCACATAGGGCACGCGGGCATAGGTCGTGACGGGCGCGAAGTCCTTCTCGGGGTCGAAGGGCAGGGACTTGTAGAGATGGATGTTGGCCGCGTGCGTGTTGTTGCCCGTGACGAGAAAGGTGCTTCCATCAGGTGCGGCGCGCGCCACCGCTTCCGCGGCGAGATTGCCATCGGCACCGGGCCGGTTTTCGACCACGACGGACTGTTTGCTGTGCTCCGCAATCTGGTGCGCGAAGAAGCGCGTGAGCGCATCCGACGCCGAACCGCCCGCAGCCGCGCCGACGATGAAGCGCACGGGCTTGGTCGGCCAGACCGTCGACTGCGCGCTGGCCCATGGGGCGTTCCAGGCCATTGCCCCGCCCAAGCTGGCGAGCACGGTGCGTCGATTGATCGTCATGGTGGGTCTCCTGAGCGTGAACGGGGGAAGGGCGGCGGTGCCCTGGACTTACAGGCGTGCGACGCCGAACTGCATGGGATGAACCGTGCGCTTGGCGCCTTCGTCGGCGGTGGCCAGTGCCATGCCCAGCCAGGCGCGGGTTTCGCGTGGGTCGATCACGCCGTCGTCCATCAGCAGGCTGCTGGTGTAGATGGCGCTGGATTGCGATTCAAAGGTGTGGACGATGGCGGCGCTTTGTGCGTCTGCCTCGGCGGCGTCGACGGACTTGCCGCTGCGCCGGGCCGCGTTTTCGGCCACCAGGCGCATGGTCATCGCGGCCTGCTCGCCGCCCATGACGGCGGTCTTGGAGTTGGGCCAGGAGAGCAGAAAGTCGGGCTTGAAGGCCCGGCCGCACATGCCGTAGTTGCCCGCGCCATACGATGCGCCGCACATGATGGTGAGGCGGGTGACGGGGGCGTTGGAGAGCGCCTGGATCAGCTTGGCTCCGTGCTTGATCATGCCGGCCTGTTCGTGCGCGGTGCCGACCATGAAGCCGGTGATGTTCTGCAGAAAGACCAGCGGCCGGTTCAGCTGAACGCACAGCTGGATGAACTGCGCGGCCTTGTTGGCCCCGTCGCTGTCGAGCGGGCCGTTGTTGGTGAGAATGCCGACGGGATGGCCTTCGATGTTGGCGTAGCCACAGACGGTGGGAGCACCAAACTGTGCCTTGAAGGCGTGGAATTCTGAGCCGTCGATCAGCCGTGCGATGACCTCGCGCATATCGACCGGCGTGCATGCATCGGCGGGCATGATCTGCACCAGCTCTTGCACGTTGGCGGTGGGCTCGGCGAAGGGGCGCGGCGCGGGCTGGGTCCAGCCGATCTGCTGCAGGATGCCGCGCACCTGCATGATGCCGTCGAGATCGTTCTCGGCCACATAGTCGGCGAGGCCCGAGACGCTGGCGTGCATGTCGGCACCGCCCAGTTCCTCATCGCTGGCTTCTTCGCCCGTGGCGGCCTTCAACAGGGACGGCCCTGCGAGGTAGGCATGAGCCTGTTCGCGCACCATCACCACGTAGTCCGACAGGCCCGGCAGGTACGCACCGCCGGCGGCCGACGAGCCGTGAATCAGCGAGACCACGGGCAAGCCCGCAGCCGACAGGCGAGCGAGGTTGTAGAACATGCCGCCGCCCACCAGAAAGCGCTCGACCCGGTATTTGCGCAGATTGCCGCCTGCGCTTTCCACGAGTTGCACCAGCGGCAGTTTCTGCGCCAAGGCGATCTCTTGGGCGCGAATCAGTTTTTGGCCCGTGAGCGATTGCATGGCCCCAGCGCTGATGCCCGAGTCGTTCACGACGATCATGCAGCGCACGCCGCTGATGTGGCCGATGCCGGTAATGAGCGCACTGCCGGGAATGCTGGTGGCCGGGTCCGGATCTTCGAGCCCGCAGTAACCGGCCAGCGTCATCAATTCATAGAAGGGCTGATCGGCATCGAGCAGATGCGCCAGACGCTCGCGGGGCAGCAGCTTGCCCTGTGCATGAAAGTGTTTGGCACCGCGTGCCGAGCGGGCCTGCGTGCGCTGCTCGAGTTCGCGCAGCTCTGCGATGCGCTCGAGCATGTACTGGCGGTTGCGCTCGGCCTTGTTGTTGCCGTTGGCTCCCATCGGTTCGACCACTTTGGCGTCCATTGTTTTGTCTCCGCTTGGCTCTTGCTCACACGATTGAAAATCCGGATTTTCCGGTTTCTACGGTGCGGCGCAATTCATTAGAAAATTGCTAGGCTGAATCTGTTGGAGGCCATGATTGCAGAGAGAAGGCCAAGGCTCCAACAAGAACTTGGTGCCAAATTCATAACAGTTTCTTATGATTTGTTGTCATAGGCGGATGTTGCGGCGCACAAAAAAAACGGGTCGGAACCCGCTTGGCGCGAGGTCCGACCCGTGGATCCGGTCGTTGGCTAATGGGACCGATCAGCGCATGCGCTCGGACTCCACCACCATGTCGAGCACGTAGGCGTGCGACGGTGCGTCTGCGGGCAGCACGCCGTTCTTGTTGGCCATCGAATAGCGATTCACGCGCAGCACGTTGCGGATGCCCGGCTCGAACGTGTAGCCTTCGATGCTGCCCTGCATGATGCGCCAGTCACCCTTGACATGCTTGATGCCCTTGGAGTCAAAGGCGATGTCGCGCACGCGCAGGCACTTGGCGTCGCGCATCAGTGGGTGGTTGCAGCTGACTTTTTCAGGTCCCACTTCCAGGAACATGCGCTCGCCTGCCGAGCCGTAGCGCGTGGCGGGTGTGGGCGAGCCGGTCAGGTCCCAACGGACACCGTCGGAGAATTGCAGCACCAGGCGATTGGGCGCGCCGTTGGCGGCAGGGAACACGTCAAAGCGTTGGGCCAGTTGCAGTTGCTGGACGATCTTGCGCTCCTGGATCATCTTGGCCTCATCGATGCAGGCACGCATCGTGGACATGGGGCGGCTCATCTCGATCTTGTCGAGGTTGAGTGTGTAGCCTGCGTTGACCAGGTTGCAGAGGTTTTGCACGCCGACCTGGTTGGTCTGGAATTGCAGAACCGGTGCAGGTTGGTTGGCCAGAATCCAGCCATCCAGCGGCTTGCCGCCCGGACCGGTCACGGCGTCGAGGTTCCAGGTGTATTGCGTGAGCAATTGAGCGGCGGTGGCTGCAGGTGCAGCGTTGGGAGCGGGGGTGGCGGGTGTAGTCACTTGCGCAGGCTGAATAGTGGTGGCTTCAGGGGCAGCACAGGCGCTCATCATGGCGGCCGCTGCGGCGATGGTGGCCAGTTGCACGAGGCGTGCAGGCAGGCGGTTGGAAAGAAGGTTCATCTGTACTCCCGATTCAAGTGGATGGCGCACACCATAAAGGTAAAACGGCGGCGAGCGTGTCAGAAAAAATGACTTGTTCGCCAGCCGTTCGAAGATTCGTTTCGTGCAAAGCTCTCTTCGAGCGCCGTGAAATGGATTCGTTCCGTTGTAATTCAGAATTCTGGACTGCGTTCTCGTCCTGTGCTGTTCTGGTCAAGCGGCTCCGACGAACAACGCCGGATCGACCATGGTGCGGTTGAGCATCACGCCCCAATGCAGATGCGGTCCGGTCACGCGACCGGTCGCTCCCACCTTGCAGAAACGCTCGCCGGTCTTGAGCTCGTCGCCCACCTTGCAATCGACCTGGCTCAGGTGGCAGTACATGGTGAGCAGGCCGCCGCCGTGGTCCAGCCACACGGTGCCGCCGTTGAAGAAATAATCGCCCACGTCGATGACGCGACCCGGCAGCGGTGCCGTGATCGGTGTGCCGGTTCCGGCCGCGATGTCCATGCCGCTGTGCGGATTGCGGGGTTGGCCGTTGAAGATGCGGCGCAGGCCAAACGAGCTCGAGCGGCGGCCCGGCACCGGCACCTGCATCTGTAGATCCGATGCGCGCGGGAAGGGCTCGGAGAAGGTCGCCATGATCTTTTGCTGGTGATCACGCTCGCGCTCATACCGTGCGTTGTCCTCGGGTGAGAGGTCGACGGTTTTGGGAGAGACCTTCAGGCGCTGCTCGGTGTACTTCTTGCTCCGCACCTTGTATTCGAGCGAACGCGTGCCCTTGTCGGTCTGCACGCTCACCCGTTGCTCGCCCACCTGGGCCGAGAGCGGAATGCCGACGATGGCGGTCCATTCGATCATGTCCCCCAACACCAGAACCTGCGTGTCGCCGGTTTGGACCACCGGCCGATTCGGCGACGGACCCAGCGACAGGCGCGCCACGCCACCGGGCACGCGGCTGTCATGCGGCCACAGGGCGGTGTTGGTCGCCTCGGGTTCGGGGGCCTTGGTTCTGGCGGCCCAGGCGGGGAGCGATGCGGTCATCGCAACACCGCCGAGCGCACGCAACCACTGGCGGCGTTGCTGAGAAAGGATAAATGGGTCTGAGTTCATGGTCGGGGGAAAACACGAGCATTGGGTGCGTCACAGTATGACGGGTTTGGATGCCGGTTTTCGGTGGATGACCGGATTCGGCAAGCCGAACGGCCATTCACCGGGTGTAGTTGCCTTGTGCTCATTGCTGGTGGCGCTTCTCGTCGCGTTGGTGCCTTGCGGGAGCTGCGTGCGATGCCTCTTGGCGGTGCTGCTCCTGCTGTTGGCGGGCTGATGCCATGCGTTGCTGCTGTTGCTGTTGCTGTTGCTGTTGCGCCGCGCGTTGCTGCTGTTGTTGAGCCTGAGCCTGCATTTGCTGTTGCCTTGCCTGCTCGTCTGCATGTTGACGGGCTTGCTGCTGTTGCTGCTGCTGAGCCTGCGCTTGTTGCTGGCGCGCCTGTTCGTCAGCATGTTGGCGGGCTTGTTGTTGTTGTTGTTGTTGCTGCTGCTGCTGCTGCTGCGCATGGGCTTGTTCTTGACGGGCTTGGTTGTCGTCTCGCTGTCTTGCCTGCGGTGGCTGCTGCACTGGTTGCGGCTGGGATTGTGGATCGTGTTGGCGGGCCTGCTGTCGGGCTTGCAGCATGGCTTCCTGTGAAGGAGGGTTGGAGTGCTGCGGCTGGGGTTGCGGTTGTGCCATCGCGTGCTGCCGGGGGTCAGGTGTCCGCTGCGTACCGGCGGCCTGATCCATCATCGCGCGGCGGTTTCCAACGAAGCCTTCAGGCGTATTGCTGGGGCGCAGTGGTGGGCGACCTGGGTCGAGGCCTGGTGGCTGATGGTTGTTCAGCGCCATGCCGGGTGCGCCTTGGCGTGGCGAATCGGGAGCGTCGGGGTGCCGGGCTCGCGCGGCGGCCAGCGCGCCAGCACCCACGACGCCGGCGGCGGCTCCGGCTGCGAATGCGCCTGCATGGTTGCCGTCGTGGCCGCCATTGGGCATTGGCGACGACATGGGGTCGCGCGTTGGCGGCAGAGCGTTGTTGTTATTGCTATTGATATTGCTGTTGTTGTTCTCGGTGATGCGGACGTTGTTGTTGTTGTTGTTGGTCACCCGGTGAATGTTCTCCACAACAGTTGTGGAGCGCGAGATATAGGTGGTGTTGTTGTAGACAACGGCAGGACGCGCCCGGGGTGGTGGAGGCGGATTGCCCTGATGCCAGCCAGCAAGGCGACCATCGCGATCGCCCCAGTGCATGTCCCAGGCGTGCCAACCCCAGGGGCGGCGCTCCAGCGTTTCGGTCACCAGAATGCCCGCGCCAAAGCCAATCAATCCGGCGACGACCGGCGTACTCACCCCGCCCACAATCACCGGCTGAGGCGGTGGCGCATAGGCGGCGTAGCGGTAGCCGCCATACACGGGCATGGGCTCGCCATACACCACGGCGGGGTCGTAGCGCGGCACGTAGACCATGTCGGGTGCGGCTTCGGTGATCTCGATGGCTTCCATCGGTGGTGGGATCACCGGGTCGGCAAGGGCGCGCAGTGCCACATCGGGGGCGGGCACATACGATGTTTGCTCGGAGGACGAATCCGCCACCACCTTCACCTTGATCTGGCTGGAGGTCTTGAGCGCACCCGCCTTGGAGGCGCGGCCACGCATCACCTGAATGGCGTTGAGCACGTCGGTGGGGTCGTTGTAATAGGCCTTACCGAGTGCGGTAGTCCAAGGCATATTGGAGGCCAGTTGCTCCAGCACATTCGGAAACTGCGTCAACGACTTGATCGATGGGTCCCATGTCTGGCCGTTGGCGGCATTCGTCAGTGCGTCACTCTTGAGTCCCGGGTTCTGTCCCATCCACACCTCGGCCGCGCCCACCTGATCGGGATAGGTCGATCCGGCCAGAACGAGAGCCACCAGCTTGTCGGGATAGAGCGCAATCGGTGCCACCATCTGGTAGAGCACATCGGCCGATGGCGGGGTGTAGCTGACGGGGGTGGTCGCCAGTTGCGTCGTGGTGTCCACGCTTGCCGCATTGACAGCGCTGGCGGCGGGAGCGGCCGTGTCGCTGGCTTTCTGGGCGTTGCTCTGCGAGCTGTCATTGCAGGCAGATAGCAGAACCACGACGGCTAGGCCGACACTCGTCAGTGAAATGTTTCGACGCCAGGTGCTGCGAGCCTCATTCAGGGACGGCGAACGAAATTCACTCTTGACGGTCGGCAACATGGTGCGCTCCTTGCAATGCAACGGTAGTTCAAGCGTCACCTGTTGTATTTGTTTTTTGAACGACGAGTGGCGCGCCTGTTTAGATTAACGTTGCCGAGGATTCGCTGTTGACCTGCTTTTGTAGGCTATTTCCGTCTTTTGCGCTCTTTCTGGTTTCACAAGTGCATGGATTGCGACCAAACCTTGCGAGTGTGAAGCGCAGGTAAATGAGCGGGCTTGCGTGTTCGAGGGGGAACGGCCTCCCCCAAAAGCAGAAAAGCCTGCCAAAGCAGACTTTTCAGGTCAATCCCATTTCAGAGGCTG
>CALMCS010000126.1 GCA_937862875.1 uncultured Comamonadaceae bacterium | reverse complement strand
GTTGGCCGTTGTTTTCGGAAGGAATCATCCACAGGCCTGCCTGCGGAGTGAACTCACGCGCGGCCCATGCGGGGGCCGCTGACATACACAGCGCCATGGCCGCGAGCCACGCTTTTCCCATCGAATTCCTCATCCTTCGGCCTTCCAAAATGACATTGCAGGTGCGCAAATCTATGGGGCTGAGGTTGCAGGCGTGGGGGCGCTATGTCAAGCTGGTTGTCCTCTAGGTGGCTTCACGGACCGCAGTGGCGGGCAGCAGTTGTTCCATGAGCAGGTGGGCCATTTCCTTCTTGCGCTCGGGAGGCAATCGAGGGGTGATCGCGCCGAAGCTGATGGCGGCTTGGGTGCTGGCCGAGGCGTCGAATTTGCAGCCCACGCCCGAGACGCCCACGGTGAGGGTGTCGGTGATGTCGGCGTAGCCGATGGCGCGGGTGCGTTTGATGGCCTGCAGCAGCGCTTCGCGGGTGAAGTTGGCCTGCGCGTATTCCGCGACGTGGCGGTCGAAGATGCGTTCGACCTCGGCGTCGCTGAGTTGTGACATCAGTGCGAGTCCGCCTGCGCCGAGGCCCAGCAAACGCCTTCCGCCCACGTCGGTGGTGAACACCTTGACGGGGAAGTGCCCTTCTTCGCGGTGCAGGCACAGGCAGTAGTCGCCCTGGCGAATCACCAGAAACACCGTGTCGCCCGAGATGCGTGCGAGCTTTTGCATGAGGGGGCGGCAGGAGTCCACCAAGGGCACGCGGCGCATGGCGGCGAAGCCGAGTTGCATGGCGTCGATGCCGAGGCGGTAGGCCTTGCTGTCGGGGTCGCGTTCGGCGAAGCGCTCTTCCACCAGGCTGGAGAGCAGGCGGTGCGCGGTGGAGCGCTCGAGACCCGAGGCGCTCAGCACCTCGGTCAGCGTGATGCCGTCTTCGTGGTGCTCGGCCAGCAGGCGCAGCAGGTTCAGGGCGCGGCGCATGCTTTGCGCTCCGGCGGTGGTGGGTTGTTTGTCCATAATGTGGGAAAAAACTCAATTACTGTTTGTTATACAGGAAATCACCGACCTAGACTGTCTCCATTGGATCAAGTCACAACGAATGGAGACAGTGATGGCCTACGAAACGCTCGAAATCGAAAACCATGGCGCGGTGCGCCGCATCCTGTTGGCGCGTGAAGCGCAGCGCAATGCGCAGAGCAAGCTGATGCTCGACGAGTTGATGGCCGCCTTTGACGAGGCCCGCGTGGATGACTCGGTGAACGTCGTCGTGCTGGGTGGCAAGGGCGCGCACTTTTCCGCCGGCCACGATTTGAAGCAGGCGCAGGCCGAGCGTTCCAACTTCACGGTGGAAGAGCGTTGGGCGTACGAAGAGCTGCGCTACTTCGACTACTCGATGAAGATCTGGGATTTCCCCAAGCCGACCATCGCGCAGGTGCAAGGCGCGTGCGTGGCCGGTGGCTTCATGATCGCCAACATGTGCGATCTGGTGGTGGCGAGTGAGTCCGCGTACTTCTCCGACCCGGTTGGCCACACGCTCGGCGCAGCCGCCGTCGAGGTGTTGATTCACCCCTGGGTGATGGGCGCACGCAAGGCCAAGGAGATGCTGTTCACCGGCAGCAAGATCACCGCGCAGGAAGCGAAAGAGATGGGCATGGTCAACCGCGTGGTGTCCGATGCCGAGCTGAGCGATGCCGCCCTCGCGCTTGCACAGCAGATTGCCAAGGCACCGCGCTTTGGTCTGCACCTGATCAAGCGCTCGATCAACCGCACGCTCGATTCGCAAGGTCTGCGCACCGCGCTGTCCGCGCACTTCGACACGCACCAGCTGTCGCATCTGAGCGAAGGCTTTCTGACGGCGCGTGATCGCGGTCTGGCCAACGCCATTCAAAAGAACCCCGACGCCAACAACAAGGCGGCCTGACTCCGATGCTGTCTCCCGTGAAAATGAATACGAATACCCACCGCCTCGAGCCGCTGCTGAACCCGGCATCGATTGCCATCGTTGGCGCCAGCAACAACGCCGCGCGCATCGGCGGCATGCCGATCGCGCATTTGACGAAGTTTGGCTACCAGGGCCAGATTTTTCCGATCAATCCCAAGTACGAAGAAGTGTTTGGCAAGCGCTGCTATCCGGACATCGAATCGCTGCCGCAGGCCCCCGATCTGGTGGTGCTGGCGATCGGTGCGGGCGATGTGACCGCCATGCTCAAGCGCTGCCACGCCAAGGGCGCGCGCGCCGTGCTGGTCTACGCCGCGGGCTTTGCCGAAGAAGGCGGCAAGGGCACCGAGTTGCAGAATGAACTCGAAGCCTACGTGGCCACCACCGACATGATCGTGGCCGGCCCGAATCTGATGGGCTTTGCGAACCTGAACAGCCAGGTGCACACCAACTTCGCGTCGGTGTTCAACACCGCGCCGATGCAAAGCGGCAGCGGTGCGGTGAGCCTGCTCACGCAAAGCGGCAACGTGTGCGCTGCGGTGTATGCGATCGCGCGCCGCCTGGGTGTGGATTTCAGCCACTTCATCAACACCGGCAACGAAGCCTGCGTGGACTTCTCGCAGTACCTCGAATACCTCGCGCAGGACGATGGCACGCAGGTCTGCATGGGCTACATCGAAGAGCTGCGCGACGGCAAGCGCTTCATCGCCGCGGCCGAAGAGTTTGCGCGCCGCGACAAGCTGCTGATTCTCTACAAGGCCGGCGAGACCGAAAAGGGCTCGGAAGCCGTGCGCTCGCACACCTCGGCGCTGGCGGGCGATCAGCAGATCTACCAGGCCGCATTCCGTCAGCTCAACATCATTCAAAGCAACGACTTTGTGCAGATGGCGCAGCTCGCCAATCTGGGTGCCAACTACCGCCACAAGAGCGCGGGCAAGCGCGTGGCGATCATCACGATCTCCGGCGCGCTCGGCGCGATTCTGGCGGACAAGTTCATCGGCCAGGGCCTCGACGTTCCGACACTGCCGCAGGCGCTGCAGGACACCTTGCGCTCCGGCATTCCCGACTACGGCATGGTCTCGAACCCGGTCGACGTGACGGGCAATGTGGTGAACGATCCCGGCTTTGTGCGCACCGCCATGGAAGCGCTGGCGCAGACCGATTCGATCGATGCGGTGGTGGTGTATGCGCCGGGCTACATGCTCGATCGCATGGCCGACGACCTGTGCGCGGTGGCCGAGAAATATCCGCGCCTCTTCGTTGCCATCGACACGGGTGCGGCCACCAAGCGCGAGCAGATGCGCGCGGGCGGTGTGCCGGTGTTTGAAGACATTGGCGTCGCGGTGTCGGCACTCTCGCCGTTCCTGCTGTGGCAGGAGCGCCGCCGCAGCAATCGCTGGCTCGATGTGCGCCAGCAAGCGGCCCCCGCACGCATGGCGCTGCCGGAGAGTCTGGACGAGTTCCGCACCAAGCAATTGCTGGTGCAAAACGGCATGCCCGCAGGTGCGGAGCGTGTGGCGACGACGGCGGATGAAGCGGCTGCGGCTGCGGATGCGATCGGCTACCCCATCGTGCTCAAGGTGCTGTCTGCCGACATCGCACACAAGACCGAAGCGGGTGGCGTGCGACTGCGTCTGCAGAACGCGCAAGAGGTGCGCACCGCCTTCGACGAAGTGCTGGCCAGCGCACGCCGCTACGCACCAGAGGCGCGCATCGAAGGCGCGCTGATCTGCAAGATGGAAGCCGGCGTGGCGGAGCTGATCGTCGGCGCCACGCGCGACCCGGTGTTTGGCATGACGCTCACCGTCGGTCTGGGCGGCGTGCTCACCGAGCTCTACAAGGACGTGAGCCATCGCGTGCTGCCGGTCGACGAAGGCATGGCCCTCGAGATGCTGGGCGAGTTGAAGTCCTTCCCGCTGCTCACCGGCTATCGCGGTCGCCCACTGGGTGACGTGGATGCCGCCTGCGCAGCGATCGCCGGGTTCTCGCGTGCCGTGCTGGCATTGCAGGAACAGGCCGACGAAGTGGAGGTCAACCCGCTGCTCGTCAAGGAACTGGGCCAGGGCGTGTGCATGCTCGACGCGCTGGTGCTGCCTGCCGCTCAAAACTGATTTGTCAGTTTGTCAGTGAATTAGTGAGCTAGTGAATTTCCCAAACCGAAGAACCACGAGGAGACAATCATCATGATCAAACATATCCTGGCCACCGTAGCCATCGCCGCAGCCACCGTGTGCGGCAGCGCGCACGCACAAGCGACGAACTATCCCACCAAGCCGGTGACGATCGTCGTTCCGTTCTCGCCCGGCGGTGCCACCGACATCATGTCGCGCACCCTGGCAGAGCGCTTGAAGAACCGTCTCGGTCATCCCGTCATCGTGGAAAACAAGCCCGGCGCGGGCACCATGATCGCCTCCGAGTACGTGGCCAAGGCCGCACCCGATGGCCACACCGTGCTGTTGGCCGCATCGTCGCTCGGCATCGCGCCGTCGCTGTACGCCAAGGTCAACTACGACCCGGTGAAGGACTTCACGCCGATCTCTCTGGTGGCCTCTGTCGTTCACGTGCTGAGCGTGCACCCGAGCGTGCCGGCCAAGAACGTGGCCGAGCTGGTGACCTGGGTGAAGGCCAACCCCACCAAGGCCAACTACGGCTCGGTCGGCGCGGGCACTTCCACCCATCTGGAATCGGAACTCTTCAACACCATGGCCGGCGTGAAGATGGAGCATGTGCCGTACAAGGGCAGCGCGCCCGCACTGCTGGATCTGGTGAGCGGCAACATCAACGTGATGTTCGACGCATATGCATCGTCCAAGCCCTTCATCAACGACAACCGCATTCGCTTGCTGGCGGTGACGACGGCGCAGCGCTCCAAGCTGCTGCCGAACGTGCCGACGGTCGCCGAGTCCGGTCTGCCAGGTTACGAAGCCATGCCTTGGTTGGGCTTTGTGGCACCGGCCGGCACGCCAGCACCGATCGTGAACAAGTTCCACGCCGAGTTGATGGAAGTGCTGAAGGAGCCTGCGGTGCAGGAGAAATTCCAATCCCTGGGACTGGAAATCATCGGCAACAACCCGGCTGAATTCGCGGACTTCATCAAGAAGGACATCGTGAAGTGGGGCAAGGTAGTCAAGGACTCTGGCGCTAGAGCAGATTAACCCCCAGAACGGGCTTACCCCCTGAGTCGCTTCGCGCCTTCCCCCTGAAGGGGGACGATGCCGACGCTGCGGGGCGGCCCTTGCTTGGCATCTGCTGGTATGGCGCGCGCGGTGTTTATTGCCGCGCCCTGCATGGGTGTTGCTGGCGACTCATTCCTCAAAACATTACAAGGACAGCACATGCAAGTGGGCTACTCGGCGGAAGATGAAGCCTTTCGCCTGACTTTGCGCGACTGGTTTGAAAGCCACTTTCCGCGTTTCAAGGCCGCTTGGCCGACGCCTGTCGATCCCAATAATTTCGAATGGCGTCGCGCTTGGGAAGACTATGTGTGCCAGGCCGGTTGGTCGGGGCTGGGCTGGCCAGAGGCCTACGGTGGCAAGAACTGGCCGCTCACGCGTCAGGCGATTTTTCATGAAGAGCAGGCGCGCATCGGTGCACCGCTGGGCGTGAACATCATCGGCCACGGCATCCTTGGCCCCACGCTGATTCACTTTGCCAGCGAGGCGCAAAAGCAGCGCTATGTTCCGGGCATCTTGAGCAATCGCGATATCTGGTGCCAGGGCTATTCGGAGCCGGGGGCTGGTTCCGATCTGGCCGCGCTGTCCACGCGCGCCGAACGCAAGGACGATCACTACCTGCTCAACGGCCACAAGGTGTGGACCTCGTTTGCGCACATCGCCGATTACTGCTTTGTGCTGGCACGCACCGATGCCAATGCGCAGCGCCACAAGGGCATCAGCTTCTTGCTGGTCGACATGAAGCTGGCGGGAGTGCGCGTGGAGCCCATTCGCCAGATCACCGGCGAGTCGGATTTCAACGAAGTGTTTTTTGAAGACGTGAAGGTGCCGCTCGACGCCCTGGTCGGCGAAGAAAACGGCGGCTGGCGTCTGGCGATGGCGGCTGCGAGCTTTGAACGCGGCACGTATTTCATCCCGCGCCAGGTGCGTTTTGCACAGGAAATCAAAGCCCTCAAAACACTGGCGGCAGAAACACCCAACGCGGACGGCGGCACCGCTCTCGATTGTCCGCATCTGCGCCGCGACATGGCGCGCCTGTCGGTCGACAGCCATGTGCTGAAACTCAAGACCTTCCGCGCGCTCACCAACGCACTGCGCGGCGGCCCGCCGGGTCCCGAGGGTTCGTCGACCAAATTGCACTGGAGCGAATCGCACCAGAAGCTGCTGTCGATGGCCACCGAAATTCTCGGCGAACGCGCCCTCTCCGGCCCCGAGCCCGACAGCCGCGACAAGGCCAGCGCTGGCTGGGTGCGCGACTTCCTGTGGACCCGCGCGGAAACCATTCTGGCCGGCACCTCCGAAGTGCAGCGCAACATCCTGGCCGAGCAATTGCTTGGGCTTCCCAAAGGCTGAACCGGATTTATCTTTGAACCATGGATTTCGCACTCAACAACGAGCAGCAGATGCTGCACGAGTCCGCCCGCCGATTCTTTGCGGACCACCACCCGCTCAGTCGAGCCCGCAAGGCGCTGCCGTTTTCCGATCCGGCCTCGCAAAAGCTGTGGAAGGACATGGCCGAGATGGGCTGGATGGCCCTGCTCGCGCCCGAAGCGATGGACGGCCTGGGGCTGGGCCTCACGGAAGCCTATCTGGTCGCCGAAGCGGCCGGCAACCAATTGCTCAATCAGCCCTGGGCGAGCAGCGCGGTGCTTTTGCCCCTCTGGGTCAAGGCGGCGCAGGAAAACGCGCCAGAGGGCCTTAAAACGCTTTTGCAGGGCATTCTGAACGGCGAGCGAGCCGCGCATTGCGTCGACGAGCAGGAACGGCTCTGGGATTTCGCTGCGCAATGCACCGATACCGTCGTCGTTCGCGGCCTGAACGTGGAGGTGAACGACGCGAGCCAGCCACTGCAGATCGCCATCGCCCCTTCGGTGTCTGCGGCCCATGCCACGCCGGGTCTGGACCCAACGCTCACCCAATCGCCAGCAGCGGTGGAGCCGGCGTCCCTTCAATGGCACACGCTCGAGTTATCCACAGCCGACCGCGAACACGCCCGCAGCGCCTATCGCCTGATGCTGTGTGCAGAACTGGTGGGCGTAGCCCAATCGGCACTCGCCCTCGGCGCGGCCTACGCCATCGAGCGCGCGCAATTCGGCAAGCCGATCGGCAGCTATCAAGCCATCAAACACCAACTCGCCAACGCCTGGATGGCTGTGGATAACGCGCGCCTGGCGGCGCTCTACGCCTCCGCCGCCCTCGACGGACGCCTGCCCGACGCCGCCTTCGCCAGCGCGGCCGCCGAATTCACTGCCATCGAAGGCGCGCTGCAAACCACGCGCACGGTGATCCAGGTGCACGGCGGCATGGGCTTCACGTGGGAGCACGACGCGCACCTGTACCTCAAGCGCGCGCAGCATCTGTCGGCACGTCTGGGCGGCGCATCGCGCGTGCTTTCGCGGGTGGAGGCGTTGGCGCTGGCGTGAGCGGATGGCGGCGAATCGGTTTCGGGAATGGGCGTGACGTTACCAATCGTTACGGTGGGCTGACCAAATAAGCTGAGACTGATAGCTTTCATGCCAACTGCGCATGTGCGTGTTGGTCTCGTCCAGTCTTTCTTGTTCATTCTCACCAGAGAGGAAATTCCATGACCCGTTTTGCCACCGCTTCCGCCGCCCTGCTCGCCTCGGCGTTTCTGGCCGCCTGTGCCATGTCGCCAACCGCCAAGGACCAGGACACCCCTACCGTCATGAACGGTATGTTGGTCGGGCCTCAGCAGATGACGCTCTATGTTTTCGACAAGGACACGACGGGCAGCGGCAAGAGCGTCTGCAACGGCGGCTGCGCCACCAACTGGCCACCGCTGATCGCCCCCGCCGGTGCCATGCCAAAGGCCGACTGGAGTCTGGTCACGCGTGACGACGGCGGCAAGCAATGGGCTTACCAAGGTCGTCCGCTGTACTACTGGGCCAAGGACAGCAAGCCAGGTGACAAGACCGGTGACGGTTTTGCCGGCAACGCATGGCATGTTGCCAAGCCCTGATCGCCACAGTTCCCGCGCTTGCCTGATGGCGTAGCGCTTTCACGGGACAAGCCATAGCCAGATTGGACGCACTATTCTCTCGAGTAGCGCGGAAGGTCTGGCTATTTTCATTGCAGCGTCGCAAACCGTCTATTACAGTTAATCTGTACAGTTTAACTGTAGACATGCTATCGTGCGGCCATGTCGAATCCATCCCGCACGCCCGAATCCCCCGAGTTGCCAGCCCTCGCAGGTGAGCTGCGCATCTCGCTGAGCAAACTTATCCGCCGCCTACGCGAGCAATCGCATCCCCACGATTTCACCAGCTCGCAGAAGTCGGTACTGCTGCGGCTGGACCGCGACGGCCCGGCGACGGTATCGGCCCTCGCCCGCGCAGAAAGCGTGCGCCCGCAGTCGATGCGCGTGACAGTGGCGGGTCTGGAGGCGCTGGGCGCGCTGCGCGGCGCACCCGATCCCACGGATGGCCGCCAGACGCTGATCACCTTGTCGCCCGGCTTTGTGAAAAAACTCAAGGCCAGTCGGTCCGCCAAGGACGACTGGCTGTTGCATGCACTGCAAGCGCAACTGTCGTCGAGAGAACAGCAACAACTCGCGGCAGCCGTGAAGCTGTTGGAGCGGCTCGCAGACTTTCGTGCCGAGCCAACTTCTTGAACCCATCAGGAACGCCTGACATGGAATCACTGCATCTCGTCTCCTACTTCTCTGGCGCTGCGTTTCTCGCCGCGGGCGTGATCTGCGCGCGCCTGTTGGGACCCTTGCACGGAGGGGACTTGTCCAAACGTTCATGAGGTTTTCCGCCAGCAACACCTTCCGTTCACTGCAGATCTACAACTACCGCGTCTGGGCCGGCGGTTCGCTGGTGTCCAACATCGGCACGTGGATGCAGCGCACGGCGCAGGATTGGCTGGTGCTCACCCAGCTCACGAACCACAACGCGGCGGCGGTGGGCATCGTGATGTCGCTGCAGTTTGGGCCGCAGCTGCTGCTGTTGCCCTGGACGGGTTTCGCGGCCGATCACTTCAATCAACGCAAGCTGTTGATCGCTACGCAGGCGACGATGGGCCTGCTGTCGCTCGCGCTGGGTGTGCTCACGTTGAGCGGTGCCGTTCAGCTCTGGCATGTCTACGTCTTCGCATTTTTGTTTGGATGCGCATCGGCGTTCGATGCGCCCGTGCGCCAGACCTTTGTGTCGGAGCTCGTCGGCGACAAGGATCTGTCGAACGCGGTTGCGCTCAACTCCACGTCGTTCAACGCCGCGCGGATGATCGGCCCGGCGGTTGCGGGGCTGGTGATCGCATCGGTGGGCACGGGTTGGGCGTTTGTGCTCAACGGCGCGAGCTTTGTGGCGGTGCTGGCCTCGCTGCGTCTGTTGCGCACCTCGGAGCTGCATCCCAGAGCGCGAGCACGCCGCCAGCCGGGAGGCCTTACCGAAGGCTTCCGTTATGTGTGGGGACGTCCGGACCTCAAGGCGATTCTGGTCATGCTGTTCCTGCTCGGAACCTTCGGCATGAATTTTCCGATCTTCATCTCGACGATGGCGGTGGGGGTGTTCCACACCGATGCGCGCGGCTACGGTTTGCTCTCGTCGGTGATGGCGGTCGGCACCATCGCCGGTGCACTGGTTGCCGCAGGCCGGGAGCGCCCGCGCTTCTCATCGCTGCTGATTGGCGCAGCGGTTTTTGGAATCGGCGGCACGCTGGCGGCCATCGCTCCCAACTACTGGTTCTTTGCCGCCGCGCTGGTCATCATCGGCGTCGCCGCGCTGACCTTCAACAACACCAGCAACAGCCTCATGCAGCTCAGCACCGAGCCTGCCATGCGAGGCCGTGTGATGGCGCTGCGCCTGGGCATTGCGCTGGGCTGCACACCGCTGGGTGCGCCGTTGGTGGGTTGGGTGGCGGATCACCTCGGGCCGCGATGGGCGCTGGGTGTGGGTGCGCTGTCGGGTTTTGCTGCGACTGGAGTGGGGGTGTATGCGTTGGTGCTCAAGCGTCGGCGTCTTGAAAACTCCGTTGCCCCATGAACAATCCATAAATGATTCCACGAACGTGGAACTTCATCGATCGGCCATCAGTCCAAACCTGCACGGGGCCGATGTGAGATGTAAATGCGAGCTATACATCATCCCCTCATGAAGGGCTGTCGTCCATAGGTGCAATAGCCTGTTCAAAGCGTTTTGAAGGTGTTACAACTTCACATACGGTAACGAAGGCCTCACCAGTTTGCGTTGTTCATTTTCCCCGGGGCCACCACGGAGGACATATGGATGTCATCAGCAATTCCGCCGTACGCTACATGCGGCTGCGCGAAGAGGAAATGTCGCTCGACGAGTACCTCACTCTGTGCCAGCACGATCCCATGGCGTATGAAAGCGTTGCCAAGCGCATGCTGGCGGCGATAGGCGAGCCCGAGGTCATCGACACGCGCAATGATCCTCACTTGTCGCGCCTGTTTGCCAACAAGGTGATACGCCGCTACCCCGCGTTTGCCGAGTTCTACGGCATGGAGGACGCGATCGAACAGGTCGTGAGCTTCTTCCGCCACGCGGCGCAGGGGCTGGAGGAGCGCAAGCAGATTCTGTATCTGCTGGGCCCCGTGGGGGGCGGCAAGAGCTCGATTGCCGAGCGCCTCAAATACCTGATGCAGAAGGTGCCGTTCTACGCCATCAAGGGCTCACCGGTCAACGAGTCGCCGCTGGGGCTGTTCGATGCGTCCGAAGACGGCCCGCTGCTGGAAGAACAGTTCGGCATTCCGCGGCGCTCGCTGCAGCATGTGCTCTCGCCCTGGGCGGTCAAGCGTTTGGAAGAGTTGAATGGCGACATCCGCCAGTTCCGCGTGATCAAGCGCTACCCGAGCATCCTCAAGCAGATCGCCATCGCCAAGACCGAGCCGGGCGATGAAAACAACCAGGACATCTCCAGTCTGGTCGGCAAGGTGGACATTCGCAAGCTCGAGAACTTTGCGCAGGACGATACCGATGCCTACAGCTATTCGGGCGGCCTGTGCCTTGCCAATCAAGGCCTGCTCGAATTCGTTGAAATGTTCAAGGCGCCGATCAAGGTGCTGCACCCGCTGCTCACCGCCACGCAGGAGAGCAATTACAAGGGCACGGAGGGCTTTGGCGCGATTCCCTTCGATGGCCTGGTGCTCGCGCACAGCAACGAGAGCGAGTGGAAGGCGTTTCGCAACAACCGCAACAACGAGGCGTTTCTTGACCGCATCTACAT